>SKWJ01000100.1 GCA_007128995.1 Paracoccaceae bacterium | reverse complement strand
CCTTCATTGCGGACGGTCGGGCGGGGCGCGGCAAGGATCGGGTGATCGTCGGACAGGGCGGGGAGCGGCCTGTGAATTTGCGGCATTGCGCATGCAGCAAATAGTAGAAAGCAGTCGGTCATGATATCGAGCAATATATTCGCAAGCTTGCAAAGCGTAATCGGCGCACATCACTTGTTTCCAATCACTTCGCTTATGCCCAAATTTGATAGAGAGCACGCTCAATCAGCCTGCTGCATTGCGCTGAGCGCTTCGAACAGCTTTCGCCCGAACTCTGCAGAAAGCAGCGATTCGGGGCGGTGCGCAGGGGTCAGGATCGACACCCTGGTGATGATGGCTGGCTGGAAGGGTCGAAAGACCACATCCGAATCCTGAAAGGATGTCGCGGTAATCCGGTCGCAAATACAGGCACATAACCCTCGGCGTACAAGTTGAAGCGCAGGCAGAAATGTCCGCAAGACAAAACGTCGGTTGATGGCAGCGCCGCCGCGTTCGAATATGCGGGCTGTCTCTATCCAGGTAGAATGCTCATCGAACAGCGTTGCAAGAGGCATACCTGAGAGGTCTTCCGGCACGATGACCTGTTTTTGCGCGAGCGGGCTTTGCGCATGCACGGCAACCGGACATTCCATCACAAAATTCTGAGATTTGACAGATGTTCGCGGCAAAGGCGTTTCAGCAAGTCCGATGTCGTATTCCTGGGACGCGATCAGGTCATCCACGATGGCGGAGGATCGCATCATCAAGGCCGCCTCGACATGCGCGCGGCCTTCAAGGAACTCGGCCAGGAGATTTGGCAGTAGAAAACTCGCGGCGGCCGGGTGGCATGCGATGCGCAACCGTCCCATTGACAGCTTTCCGATTTCGGCCATAGCCCGGCCAGTTTGCGTGAGGCGGGCCAGAACAGCTTCGGTTTCTTCGAGAAAGTACAGAGCTTCCGGTCGTGGTTTCAGCCGCCCCATTTCGCGATCAAACAGGGCAAATCCCAATTCGCGCTCCAGCCCGGCAATCATCGAGCTGACCGCAGGTTGCGTTCGCCCGAGCACGCGGCTGGCCTCGGAAATCGAGCCTGCACGCATGACTTCGCGAAAGGTTTGCAACTGCCGGAAGGTCAGGTTCATAGGCGCTCCAGGGTATAAAGTCACTTTATGGAGTATAAGATATTTCGAATTTGATTTTATTGATAGGGTTTTGCAGTGTCGCCTTGGACACAGGGGATCGATGCTATGGACAGGTTTTCGGCAATTCTTCTGACGACCCTGATCTGCGTTGTCGCCGGAGGGCAGTTTGTTCAGGTCATCACGCGCTATGTGCTTCAGGTTCCGGTCATGGGGCTGGAAGAGACCATGCTCTACCCGACCTTGTGGCTCTATATTCTGGGGGCTGTGAATGCTTCACGCGAGAATACCCACATTCGCGCGAATGTGCTGGAGATTTTTCTGACTACCGAAAAGGCCCACAAGATACTCGCCATTATAGGCGAAATCCTCAGCCTCATCGTGGGTCTGTGGCTAATCACATGGGTCTGGGATTTCACCCGCTGGTCCTGGCGCGTCTGGCGCGAAAGCCCGACGCTCTATTTCCCGCTGTTCTGGGGCGATGTCGCCTTCATTACCGGCATGGTGCTGATGATGATCTTCACGGCCTATCACCTCCTGCGCCATCTGCGCGATCTGTTCTCAGGAGCCGCAAATGGTTGAAATCGCTCTTCTTTCGGTCGTAGTTTTGGTACTTTTCCTGACCCTTGGCGTGCCCCTGCCGTGGTGCTTTGGCGCTGCGATCATGTTCATGTACTTTGTGGGCGATGCCAGCATGCGCGGCATGGTGCTGTGGGGTGTGCAGCAACTCGGCAACCCGGTCTTGCTGGCCATTCCGCTCTTTGTGCTGGCCGGCACGATCATGTCGGAAAGCGGTATCGCCGCAAGTCTCTTGCGCTTTGTGAACGCCTTTATCGGCCATGTCCGGGGTGGTCTGGGTGTGGTTGCCGCAGTCTCTTGTGCGGTAATCGGGGCGATTTCTGGTTCTGGCTTGACTGGCATTGCGGCCATCGGCCCGCTGCTGATTCCGGAGATGG
Source organism: Paracoccaceae bacterium (assembly GCA_007128995.1). Taxonomy (GTDB): domain Bacteria; phylum Pseudomonadota; class Alphaproteobacteria; order Rhodobacterales; family Rhodobacteraceae; genus Roseinatronobacter. The sequence continues at coordinate 3,386 of SKWJ01000100.1, read as the reverse complement.
AAAAACGCGGCTACCCACGCGCCTACGCTACAGCGCTGATCGCCAATTCCTCGATCCTTGGCCTGCTGATCCCGCCATCTGTCACGATGATTGTCTATGGTTGGGTCACAGATACCTCGATCCTGGCCTGTTTCCTCGCCACGCTGGGCCCGGGTCTGATGATCATGGCCGCCTTTTCCGTGGTCAACCTGTTCATGTCGCGCAAATTCCCGCTGGTTCTGGATGAACGCCCGACCGCGAAGACCCTGACCCGCGAAGTCGGCAAGCGCGGTGTGCATGCACTGCCGGCGCTTCTTATGCCGATCATTATTCTGGGCGGCATCTATGGCGGCGTCATGACCCCGACCGAGGCCGCTGCCGTTGCTGTAATCTATTCCATCCCTGTGGGCTTCTGGATCTATCGCGGTCTGTCGCTGCCCACCTTTGTCGCCGCAGGCAAAGAGGCTGCGACAGCCGTCGGTGCGATCATGGTGATGATCCTGTTTTCCATGATCCTGAGCCAGATGTTTGTGATGGAAGGCGTGCCACAGAAGCTTGTCAGCGTCATTTTTGACGTGACCGAGAACACCACCTTGCTTCTATTGATGATCCTAGTCCTGCTGCTCCTCGTCGGCATGGTGGTCAATGACATTACAGCCATCATCCTGGTTGCGCCGCTTTTGCTGCCACTGATGAGCGCGATTGGCGTCAACCCCGTGCATTTCGCTGCCATCATGGGAGTCGCCACCGCAATGGGCGGAGTGACGCCTCCTTATGCCTCAATCCTCTATCTGGGCGCGCGGATCGGCAATGTGAAAGTTACCGCCGTCATTCCGCCCGCAATGATCCTGATTGCTGTCGGATATCTGCCCATTCTGGTGCTGACAGCGTTCTGGCCCGATCTTGCACTCTTTCTACCGCGCCTGTTCGGATACGTCTGATCCGGTTCAACGACCCAAAACTATCCAACCAAAGGAGGGAAATACCCATGAAACATATGCTTATGACTGCCGCAGCGGCTTTGCTGGTGATGTCATCCCTGGCCGAAGCGCGCGATCTGCGCCTAAGCCATGTCCGCCCGCAAGGCGCTGCTGTTGATGTCGAGGTGCGCGCCTTTGCCGATGCCCTGCGCGAAGCCTCGGGTGGCGCTGTCGGCGTCGAGGTCTTTCCGGCATCCGCGCTCGGCGATTACACCACGGTTCAGGAGCGCATCTCTGTTGGTGCCATAGACATGGCCGTGCAGCCTGCCGCTACAGCACAAGACCGCCGGATGCAGATTTCCAGCTTCCCCTACCTCGCCGATACTTGGGATGATGCGCGCCGTGTTTATGGCCCCGGCGGCATTGTACGCGACACCGTGGCAGAACTCTACCTGCGTCAGGATATCACCATGCTGGCGGCCTATCCGGTTTATTTCGGCGGCACCGCGTTGAATGTTCAGCATCCGGCCCCCGGCAGCACCGAAGCCAATGGAATTAAGGTTCGCGTGCCGCCGATCCGGTCCTTTCAAGTGACTGCCGAAGCGCTTGGGTTCATCCCGTCGCCGATCCCGTTCTCTGAAGCCTTCACCGCCGTTCAGACTGGCGTGGTCGATGGGGTCATCGGGGGCGGGGCCGAAGGCTATTATGCGTCCTTCCGCGATGTGACAAAGATGTATATTCCCGTGAACAGCCATTTCGAGATCTGGTACATGATCATCTCGAATGAAAGCCTTGCGGGTCTTGACGATGCAGGCCGCGCTGCCCTGATGGCAGAGGCCGAGCGCTTTGAGGCGCTGCGTTGGGACGCCGCCGAAGCTGATCAGGCCGCCTTTGAGCAGCGTCTGGCCGATCTGGGCGCAGTCATCGCCGAAATCAGTGATGAAGAGCTTGCCGCGATGTCAGCGCATGTGCGTGCGACGGTCTGGCCTGCCGTGCTGGAAGATATCGGCGTCGAGTGGGGTCAGGCCATTCTCGATCAGGTTTCGCAGAACTGATGTCAGGTCGCCGGGCGCACGGATGCGTGCGCCCGGTTACACATGAAAGAGGCAGCAGATATGACGGCGGATTATGCGATCATCGGCGGTGGGGTTGTTGGCCTGTCCCTTGGCTGGGGGCTGATCCGGCGGGGCCACAAAGTCATCGTGATCGATGGCGACGACGGCAGCTTCCGCGCCAGCCGGGGCAATTTCGGGCTGGTCTGGGTGCAATCCAAAGGGATTGGTGCGCCGCATTATGCGCGCTGGTCGCAGCGCTCTGCCGCGCTTTGGGCCGATTTCGCGGCAGAGCTTGGGACGGGCAGCAATACTGATCTGCGGCTGGAACAACGCGGCGGGTATGATTTTCATCTTAGCGAGGAAAGTCTTGCCGCCAAGGTCGCGCAATATGAAACACTCCGCGAGGAACTGGGCGGCGATTACCCGTTCGAGGTGCTGGGCAATAACGCCCTGCGCCGCGAGGAACCGGAAGTCGGCCCAAAGGTCGCCGGTGCGATCCTGCACCATCAGGACGGGCATGTGAATCCGCTCAAATTGTTGCGCTCCTTGGCGGCCGATTTTGTGGCCCAAGGCGGACAAATCCTGAGTGGAGAGCATGTTGACGATGTATCCCGGCCTGACGGATTTCGCATCATCTGCCGTTCCGGCCGTGTGGTCGAGGCAGGCAAGGTCGTGTTGTCCGCAGGGCTTGGTGCCATGACGCTGGGGCCGAAACTGGGCTTCAAGGCGCCGGTGCGCCCGCAGCGTGGGCAGGTGCTGATCACGGAAAAACTGCCGAAGATTATGAACCGCCCTTCCGGAATTATTCGGCAGGTGGATGAGGGTGGCATCCAGATCGGTGACAGCAAGGAAGAAGTGGGGCTGGATGACAGCACCACTCTGGACACGACCGCTGTGATTGCCGCGCGCGCTGTCGCGGTCATGCCCGGTCTGGCGCAGGCACAGCTAGTGCGCAGTTGGGGGGCCTTGCGCGTCATGTCGCCTGACGGCCTGCCGATCTATCAGAAGTCCACCACCATGCCGGGCGCAAGCCTTGTGACCTGTCATTCTGGCATCACGCTTGCGGCAGCCCATGCACGCCTTCTGCCCGCATGGCTTGACGGCGCGGAAGATGCCCCTGATCTGGAGAAGTTCAGTGAACAGCGCTTTTCGTGAATTGCACCCGGCGCAAGATTTGGTGTCTGTCACTTTCGACGGCGTCGAGTTCATGCTGCCAGAGGGCGCAAATCTGGCGGCGTCCCTGCTGGCCGCAGGTGTTGATGTGTTCCGGGGTACCCCTGTTTCAGGGGCCCCGCGTGCGCCTTATTGCATGATGGGGGCGTGCTTCGATTGCCTGATCGAGCAATCCGGCGTCACGCTGCAAGCCTGCATGATGCAGGTTGAAGCAGGCCTGGTAATCACCAAACCAAGAGGGCGCGATCATGGAGCAGGT
>SKWJ01000187.1 GCA_007128995.1 Paracoccaceae bacterium | reverse complement strand
GAAAACATCTGGGGTCGGCCCAAGAGTCCCGTCAACAAGCGTGACTATGGCCCCGGTCAGCACGGCCAGCGCCGCAAGGGAAAACTGTCGGATTTCGGCATCCAGCTGCGCGCCAAGCAAAAGCTGAAAGGGTATTATGGCGATCTGACTGAAAAGCAGTTCCGCCGAATCTTCGCCGAAGCGGAGCGCGTGAAAGGGGATACCGGTGAGAACCTTGTCGGCCTGCTGGAACGCCGCCTTGACGCCATTATCTATCGCGCGAAATTTGTCCCGACTGTATTTGCAGCGCGGCAATTCGTGAACCACGGTCATGTCACAGTGAATGGCCAGCGTGTCAACGTGCCAAGCTACCGCGTGAAGGAAGGCGACGTAGTCGCGATCCGTGACAAGTCGAAGCAACTCGCGATTGTTCTGGAAGCCGTCGCGCTGAGCGAGCGCGATGTCCCTGATTATCTGGAAGTCGACCATTCAAAAATGACAGCAACATTTGTGCGGACACCATCTCTGGGCGATGTGCCCTATCCGGTGCAAATGGAACCGAACCTGGTTGTCGAATTCTACGCGAAGAACTGATCGGTCCTTTGCCACGACAGACATCGAAGCCCCGCTTGCACAGCGGGGCTTTTTGCATGTGATCCAGCCCGCCCATTCCATTCGGGAAACTCAGCCTGTCTGACCTTTCTTTTCGCCAGGTGTTGGTCTATCTCTATCGCATAACCCAGAGCATTGAGCCCTTGCATGACGCGCACTGACAATCCGGCAGATCCTTTCAAAAAAGCCTTGTCCGATACCGCTCGGACCATGGCAGACGCGCGCGAGATGAAGGTCACCTACTCGGTGGATCCGCCCGGTCTGAGCGGCGATTCAATGCGCCTGCCGCAGGTCACACGGCGGATGACAAGCGACGAGGTTTTACTGGCACGGGGAACAGCCGACACACTGGCACTGCGCCACAAGTTTCACGACACGGCCTTGCACGCGCGCTACATGCCACAGGGCCAGATGGCGCGCGACCTTTATCAAGCGATGGAAGAAGCCCGCTGCGAAGCCGTGGGCGCCCGTCACATGCCCGGTACAGCCAAGAACATTGACGCAAGAATCGGGCATGAGGCGATGCGCAAGGGATATGCGCAGATCCGCGACAGACAGGACGCGCCGCTTGCCGTGGCTGCATCCTACATGATCCGCCATGCGGCCACAGGACGAGAACTGCCAGAGGGCGCGGCACATGTTCTGGATCTCTGGCGCGGGTTCATCGAAGAGCGTGCGGGAGGCACGCTTGAAGGGCTGGAAGCTGTTCTGGCGAATCAAGGCCAATTTGCACGCTTCGCCCGCAAGATGATCGAGGACCTGGGCTATGGCGATCAGCTTGGGGATGATCCCGATGATACGGGCGACGAGGACGAGGGCACCGACGACTCGACCGATGAACAACCGGAAGAACCCGAAAACCCCGACAGCCAGGGCGATGACGAGCAGTCAGACGAGGACAGTTCCGAAGACAGCCCGGCGCAGGACAGCGCGCAGGCGGATCTGGCCGTCGATGAAGATTCAGACGACGAAATGTCCGATGATGCGCAGATGCCTGAGGCGGACGCACCACTCGAGCCGCCAGCTCCCCCACCGCATTCCGAAGCGAGCGCCGATTACAAGGTCTTCACCACACATTTTGACGAGGAAATCCGCGCCGAAGACTTGGCCGAACCTGCAGAGCTCGAACGCCTCCGCGCTTATCTTGATCAACAGCTCGAACCTCTGAAAGGCGCGGTGTCGCGTCTGGCAAACAAGCTGCAACGGCGTCTGCAAGCCCAGCAGAACAGGTCATGGCTGTTCGATCTTGAGGAAGGAATCCTTGATGCAGGGCGCCTGGCACGGGTCGTGGCCAATCCGACAACGCCCCTAAGCTTCAAGCAGGAAAAAGACACAGAGTTTCGCGATACTGTCGTGACACTGCTGCTGGACAATTCCGGATCGATGCGCGGCCGCCCAATCTCGATCGCGGCCATCTGCGCCGATGTCCTGGCCCGCACGCTTGAGCGCTGCAACGTGAAAGTGGAAATCCTGGGCTTCACGACCCGCGCGTGGAAAGGCGGGCAGTCACGCGAGCGCTGGCTGCAAGAGGGCCGCAGCGTGCAACCCGGACGGCTGAATGATCTGCGCCACATCATCTACAAGCAGGCAGACGCGCCCTGGCGGCGCGTACGCCCCAATCTGGGCCTGATGATGAAAGAAGGTCTGCTGAAAGAGAACATAGATGGCGAAGCGCTGGAATGGGCGCATCGGCGCATGATGGCACGGCCCGAAGCCCGGCGTATTCTGATGGTCATCTCGGATGGTGCGCCGGTGGATGATTCCACACTATCTGTCAATGCCGCGAATTATCTTGAAAAGCACCTGCGCGATGTGATCGCCATGGTTGAACGGCGCAAGGCGGTAGAATTGCTGGCCATCGGCATCGGGCATGATGTGACACGCTATTACGAGCGGGCAGTCACCATAACGGATGTCGAACAGCTTGCGGGTGCAATGACAGAACAGCTGGCCGCACTGTTCGACAAGGACCCGCGGGCGCGGGCGCGATTCTCGGGGATCAAGCGCGCAATCTAGCACAGGCGTCACGGCACAATTGCCGATGCGTGTGATCCTGATCGCGGCGGATAAGTTCGTTGCAGAACCTACCCCTCGCCCTTGCCCGAAGCGCTAACGCTAGCGCGTCCGGTGTCTGATGGATTTCTGTGACCAGCCGGGGCCACAGGGTCAAGCACGTAAGGCGACACCGCTCATTGGCATCGCGTCAGAACCGGTCAAGCAGTCGCCGAAGATAATCCAGTTCCGCTTCTGGACGCTCAAGCTCGGCGGATCTGCGGCGCAGTTCTTCCAGCAAATCGCGGGCTCGACGATAGACATCCTCGCCCTGCAACAGATTATCCGCTGTTCCCACTTCACCACCTTGGCCGCGATCACGGCCCAGCGGATCGCGATTTGTTCCATCGCCGTCCTGATTGGCGGCCTGATCGCCCATCTGATCGCGCTGATCCTGGGCGCGTGCCTCATTCATGGCGCGCATACCCTCGCGCATCGCTTCCATCGCGTCCGCCTGACGACTGAGTGCTTCACCCGTATCGCCATTCTCCAGCGCATCGGCGGCATCTTCCATCGCGCGCTGCGCGCGTTCCAAGGCATCTAGCGCGGCGTCGCCCTCAGGAGTGCCTTCGCCAGGCAAAGGTTGCAGTTGCTGGTCCCTCAGCTGGTCTGCAAGGCCGCGCTGACGTGCGCCAAGACCTTCGCCATCGCCTTCACCTTCCGCCTCTCCATCGCCGTCCCCATTGCGGAACTCATCCTGTAACTGATTGAACGTATCATCTGACAGGTCTTGCTGTTCACGCAGGGTTTCGCCAAGGCCTTCCATCGCCTGATCACCCGGCATGCCTTCGCCGCCCCCGCCCTGACCTTCAGCGACCTGAAGGTTTTCGAGCAGCGCATTCAGCTGGGCAAGAAGCTCTGCAGCTTCCTCCATCCGCCCTTCTTCCATCAGTTCCTGAATACGGTCCAGAAGGTCCTGTATCTGGTCCTGCGTTATTTCCATGCTCTCGCCATCGGCTGGCGCTTCGCCGCGTTCGCGGGGCTGTTCGGCCAGCTGGCGCATGTAGTCGCGCATCGCTTCACGCAGTTCATCCATGAGTTCCGCAACTTCAGCAGGATCCGCACCATTGCGCACGGCTTCGTCAAGGCGCTCTTGCGCGCGGCGCAAGCGTTCGCGGGCGTCGGCCAGCTCGCCTTCCTCCAGCAAAACCGCCAGATCCCAAAAGCGTTGCGCCAGATCGTCGCGCAGGGCATCTTCCAAAGGACCGTCATCAAGGCTGGCCAGCACCACGGCGCGGGTGTCCAGAAACCGCCGGCGCGCCTCGTCAGAGCGGAACGCATCTTCTGGCTTGTGACTGATTGCCCGCATCAACTGGCCAATGCGCGGCGCATTTTCGCGGCTCCAGAGAAGATCGCGGCGCAATTCGATCACCGCAGCGGCAGTCGGATCAAAGAACCGGCGCCCCGGCAAGACCATGCTGACATCTTCGGTTGTCCCTGTCTGGCCGCGCGCGTCCTCGACCTGCAAAGCTATCGTAACCGGCAGATTTGCCCAAGGATGCTCTGAAAAATCCTCTATAAAGGCGTCTTCGATCTCGCTGCGCGACCCGGATGCCGGCATTGGCAGGGAAACGCGGAAATCATCGCGCGGCTCGGGTTCAAGGCTCAACCCATATCGACGTTCAACAGAGTCGAGATCAAGTGCGACCCGTATCTCGCCACCCGTCACGCCGTAATCGTCTTCCGCCACGAAATCCTGACGCATCAGACCACCGCGTTCACGTTCGGCAACACCACTCAGCGCGACGCTTGGGGGTTGGTCAGGCAGCGCGACGATTTCCCAGTCACGCCCCCCCGGGCCCCGAACAGTCAGGCGGCCAGAGCGCTCGATCTCAAAGTCCTGCGCCATGTCGGACGGGTCATACTCGCCGCGATCCGACAGACTTTCCTGAACCGACATGATTCCCTGCTGACCGTAGAACCTTATGGTTACCCGGCTGCCCTGCGGCAATTCCAGACGTGCCCGGTCCACTTCATTCAGGTAAAGACTGGGACGCCCTGTGTAGCCAGGGGGCTGCACCCAGGCTTCCCATGACGGACCAAGGGCAACAGCTTCAGCGCGGCTGGGAACTTGGGCGATTTCCGTAATCTCGACCACTCGCGAGGGCGCGCCGAACAGCAACGCCACGACGAAACCTGTCAGCGCCATATAGCGCAGACCAAAGCGATCGAACCGCGCAAGCCGCACATCTCCGCGGACAGGGCGCGCTTGTGAAAGCCGGGCTTGCATCCGCTGCAGATGTGCGGCCCAAACCTTTTGCGAGGCAATGTCGGACGCACCGATCGCCTGTTCATCCGCCAGTGCAGAAAGCGGACGGCCGGGTATGGACGCATCCAGCCGCGCTGCAGCTTCCATGCGGCTGGGCAACCGCAGGCGCCACACCCCGAACGAAAAGGTTGCCAGCAAAGCCAGCAAGGCCGCAAAAGCGCCCCACATCGCCCAGCGCGCAGGAACAATGTCTTGTGCCCCGAAGGCGAGCACCGCCGCGCAGAACAGAAGCAGTGTGCTGAAAGGCCAGAAAGCCCGCGCAAGACGCTCTGCCCAAAGACCGCGCAAGGTTCCGCGCAAGGCGCGTTTCAGACTGGGTTCAGGGAGCGTCTTGCTGGTTCGGGGCATGGATCCTCTTGGTCAGCTTGGAGTCACACCCTTGTGCAACCACACGGGTAACCTATCGCGATTCAGCACCTCGTCAAAGCTTGGTCGCGGACGAATGACAGCATATTGATCGCCCTTGACCAGAACCTCGGGGATCAGCGGACGCGTATTGTATTCCGACGCCATCACAGCCCCGTAAGCCCCGGCAGAGCGGAAAGCGACCAGATCCCCGCT
>SKWJ01000177.1 GCA_007128995.1 Paracoccaceae bacterium | reverse complement strand
GGAAGATGCCCACCGGCTTGCCGGATTGCACCAGCAGCGTCTGGTCATTCTCCAGATCCTTCAGCGCCGCCACGATGCGGTCGAAATCCTCCCATGTGCGCGCGGCGCGACCAATGCCGCCATAGACCACCAGCTCATGCGGGTTTTCGGCCACGTCGGGGTGCAGGTTGTTCATCAACATCCGCATTGCGGCCTCGGTCAGCCAGCTTTTGGCGGTGATCTCGGGGCCGGTGGGCGGGTAGATGTCGCGCTGGTTATGGCGGGGATGTGTCATGGCTGGCCTCTCAGCTTTGGGGCAAGGGTTTCCAGAGTTTCAAGGATCGTGCGCAAATGGCCGCGCAACCTGTCTGCCTTGATGGGCTCATAGGCGAAGGGGGGCGCCTCGCTGCTCAGATGCGTGGACTGGGCCAGTTCCATCTGGATTGCGTGAATGCCAGTGTCTGGCTGGCCATAGTGGCGCGTTGTCCAGCCACCCTTGAACCGGCCATTGAGGACGGATGTATAGCCCTTGGCCTGCGCACAGATTGCCGTGACAGCTTGCTCGATTTGCGGGGCGCAGGTGGTGCCCCCATTCGTGCCGGTGTTGAAATCGGGCAGAGTGCCGTCAAACAGAAACGGAATACGGCTGCGGATCGAATGGCAGTCATACAGGATCGCGACGGCGTGCCGCGCCCGCACCCGCGCCAGTTCTGCTGCAAGCGCAGCGTGATAGGGCGCGTGGTAATGGGCAAGGCGCGCTTTGATTTCGTCTGCATCCGGCGCAGTTGCCCAGATCTGCTGGCCCTCAAAATCGGTCAGCGGCACAAGGCCGGTTGTGTTCTGTCCGGGATACAGGCTGTCGCCGGAAGGCGCGCGATTGGCGTCAATCAGGTAGCGGTGAAAAGTCGCGCGCACTGTCGTGGCGCCGGGCAACAGCCCGTCATAAAGCCGATCAACATGCCAGTCCGTATCGGCCAGCGCCTGCCCGCGCGGGTTCAGCCGCGCGAATACATCCTGCGGCAGCCATGTGCCAGTATGCGGCAGGCCCAACACCACCGGGCCATCGCCGCGCGTTACCATGACAGGGGTCATGATACACCTGCAAGCAGGCGTTCGACATCGCAGACCGCTGCCACATGCCCGTCGCTGACAAGGGCGGCTGCGCGGCGCAGATCATCTGCCATGTAGCGGTCCGCGCCCAAGGCTGGCACATGGTCGCGGGTGATCTGCATCAGCCGCTGCAATCCGGGCGAGGTTGTCAGCGGCGCGCGGAATTCCACCCCTTGCGCGGCGCAGATCAGCTCGATCCCCAGAATGGTGCTGAGATTGGCATTCATCCGGGCCAGCCGCCGCGCGCCATGCGCGGCCATCGACACATGATCTTCCTGATTGGCCGAGGTGGGGGTGGAATCCGTCGAGCAGGGGTTGGCCAGATGCTTGTTTTCGCTCATCAGCGCGGCCGAGGTCACTTCGGCAATCATCAGCCCCGAATTCAACCCCGGTTCCGGCGTCAGAAAGGGCGGCAGGTCATGGCTGAGTGTCGGGTCCACCATCAGCGCGACACGGCGCTGGGCAATCGCGCCGATCTCTGCAACTGCCAGCGCAATCTGATCCGCCGCGAAGGCCACAGGTTCGGCATGAAAATTGCCGCCAGAGACGATCTTGCCCTCTGCCACCAGCACCAGCGGGTTGTCGGATACGGCATTGGCCTCAACCTCCAGCGTGCGGCCCGCGAAGGCGAGCAGATCAAGCGCGGCTCCTGTCACCTGTGGCTGGCAGCGGATGCAATAGGGGTCTTGCACGCGGGCATCTTCGTCGCGGTGACTTTCGCGGATTTCCGAGCCGTCCATGATGGTGCGCATGGCGCGGGCCACATCAATCTGCCCCTTGTGGCCGCGCAAATCATGCAGGGCTGGTTCCAGCGGCGCGGTTGAGCCCATGATCGCGTCGGTTGACAGGCAGGAGATCGCGACCGCGCTTTGCGCATTGCGCAGCGCGTCGAAATAGCCCGCCAGGGCACAGGCCGTGGAAAACTGGGTGCCGTTTATCAACCCCAGTCCTTCCTTGGGACCAAGCGTCACCGGCGACAGCCCGGCGCGCGCGAGGGCTGCATCCGAGGGCATCTTCTCGCCGTTGAAATACGCCTCGCCCGCGCCGATCAGCGTGGCCGCCATATGGGCCAGCGGTGCCAGATCGCCCGAGGCCCCGACCGAGCCTTGCGCCGGAATGACAGGGGTCACACCATGGGTCAGCAGATCTTGCAGCAGCGCCACCGTGTCCCAGCGCAGGCCAGACGCGCCGCGCCCGACAGATAACAGCTTCAGCGCCATCATCAGCCGCGTGGTGGGGATGTCGAGCGCTTCGCCCACACCGCAGCAATGTGACAGGATCAGGTTGCGCTGTAGTTGCGCCGTGTCCTTTGGGGCAATGCGCACTGACGCCAGTTTGCCAAAGCCGGTATTGACACCATATACCGCGACATCCCCGGCGGCGGCCTGTGCAACCAGTTCTGCGGCGGCGTCAATGGCAGGCCGCGCCGTGTCGGTCAGGCATGCTGCGACGCCAGTCCGCCAGATTGTTTCCAACTGCGCCAGAGTGGCTGCGCCGGGGGTCAGGATGATGGTCACAAGGTGCCTCCGTAGACGCGCTTCCAGAGCGGGTTGAAACCAATGCGATAGGCCAGCTCGCAGGGATGCGCGACATTCCAGATGGCCAGATCGGCGCGCGCGCCTGCGGTGATGCTGCCTCGGTCTGTCAGCCCAAGGGCCTGCGCGGCATGGCGCGTCACCCCTGCAAGGCATTCTTCAGGTGTCATCCGGAACAGTGTTGCACCCATGTTCATGGTCAGCAGAAGCGATGCCAGAGGCGACGACCCGGGGTTGCAATCCGTGGCCAGTGCCATGGGCACGCCATGGGCGCGAAAGGCATCAATGGGCGGTGCTTGCGTTTCGCGCAGGGTGTAGAATGCACCGGGCAGGATAACCGCCGCTGTGCCGGATCTTGCCAGTGCTTCCGCGTCGGCATCGCTGGCGTATTCCAGATGATCCGCTGACAGTGCGCGGTATTCTGCGGCCAGCTGCGCGCCGCCGGTGTTGGATAACTGTTCTGCATGCAGCTTGACCGGCAAACCCAGTGTGCGGGCGCGGTCGAACACGCGGCGGATCTGGGCAGGTGTAAAGGCAATGCCTTCGCAAAACCCGTCAACCGCATCGACCAGCCCTTCGGCATGGGCCGCGTCCAGCGTGGGCAGGCAGATCGTGTCGATATAGGCATCGGCCTCCATGCCAGCTGGCGCGGCATGTGCGCCAAGAAAGCTGGTGCAGACATGCACCGGCCGCAATGTGCCAATGCGCCGGGCGGCGCGCAGCATCCTGAGTTCGGTGTCAGTGTCCAGCCCATAGCCGGACTTGATTTCCAGTGTAGTGACCCCTTCGGCGATCAGCGCATCGACACGTGGCAGCGCGCGGGTGACAAGCTCTTCTTCCGAAGCGGCGCGGGTATGCGTGACTGTCGCGACAATACCCCCACCAGCACGGGCAATTTCTTCATAACTTGCCCCTTGCAGGCGCATTTCAAATTCGCGCGCACGATTGCCGCCATGGACCACATGCGTATGACAGTCCACCAGCCCCGGTGTGATCAGCCTGCTACCAATATCTAGCGCGTCCTCTGTCCGGAATGCAGCCGGCAGCGCGTCAGTGGGGCCGACCCACGCAATACGTTCGCCCTGTATGACGAGAGTGCCGCCTTCGATCAGGCCATAGTGTCCTTTGGCTGTCACAGTGGCGATGGTTGCATTTGTCAGACGCATGGCAGCCCTTGATAAGCATGGTTATATCGTGTTTATGTATATACATAATAATCTGTCAAGAGGTCACGTAGATGAAGATCTGGGCCGAACAGGCGCTGACCAGCCAGGGATGGGCGCGCCATGTCCTGGTGACTGTTGGCACCGATGGGCGCATCATGGATGTGCAACCCGACGCACCAAAATCAGATGCGCAGATCGTGGGCATTCTTCTGCCTGCGCCCGCCAATGCCCATAGTCACGCGTTTCAACGCGCCATGGCTGGCTTGACCGAGGCGCGCGGCCCGAACCCGCGTGACAGTTTCTGGACATGGCGCAAGCTGATGTTCCGCTTTCTTGACCGCCTGACGCCCGAGCATGTTGAAGCCATTGCCGCCTATGTTCAGATGGAAATGCTTGAAGCGGGCTATGCCGCGAATGTCGAATTTCACTACCTGCATCATCAGCCCGGTGGCGCCCCCTATGCAAACCTTGCCGAACTGTCAGACCGCATCAGCGCAGCGGCAGCGACAACAGGGATCGGGTTGACACTATTGCCTGTGCACTACCAGTTCGGGGGCTTGGATCGTCGCCCGCTCGGTGCGGGTCAGGTCCGCTTTGGTAATGATCCCGACCGTTTCGCGCGCCTGTTCGAGTGTGCGGCTGCGGCGCTGAAAACCCTGCCCGGCGACTGCCGCATGGGGGTGGCGCCGCACAGCCTGCGTGCTGTGGCACCCGACACTCTGGCGCAGACCGTCACTCTGACCGATGGCCCGGTCCATATGCATCTGGCCGAACAGCAGGCCGAAGTAGACGAGGTTTTGGCTGCACTGGGCAAGCGCCCGGCCGAATGGGTGGTCGAGAACATAGCACCGGATGCACGCTGCACATTCATCCATTGCACCCAGATGCTGCCGCATGAAACCGAAGCGCTGGCGGGCAGCGGTGCTGTGGCGGGTCTGTGCCCGATCACCGAATCGAGCCTTGGGGATGGTATCTTCGATGCTACGCGCTGGCTGGGTGCGGGTGGCGCTATCGCTGTCGGGTCAGATTCCAATATCAGGATCGCGCTGTCGGAGGAATTGCGCGTGCTGGAATATTCCCAGCGCCTGCGCGACCAGTCCCGCGCTGTGCTTGCCACGGCGTCGCAATCGACTGGCCATCGCCTGTTCTCGGCCGTGGCCAGTGGGGGTGCGCTGGCGGCTGGTCGTCCGTCCGGCAAGCTGAAGCCGGGGTTGCTGGCGGATATGATGGCGCTTGACAGTTCCCATATTGACCTGATGAACAGGCGCGGTGACACAGTTCTGGACAGCTATATCTTTGCAGGGGATGACCGGATGGTGCTGGACGTGTGGTCAGCCGGTCGGCATCTGGTTCAGCAGGGCCAGCATGTGCGGCAGCCAGAGATCACGCGCGCGTATCGCATGGCGATGCATGACCTTGGGCAAAGCCTGTGACTGAAGACGAGCGCAAAAGCTGGCTGACCGTGCAGGACGAAGTGCGCCGTCTTATCCGGCAGCGTGACTGGAAGCCCGGTGAATTGATCCCGCATGAAGCCGATCTTGCAAGGGAATTCGGCTGCGCCCGCGCCACTGTCAACCGTGCCTTGCGGGGCCTTGCAGATGCGGGGCTGCTGGAACGACGGCGCAAGGCGGGCACGCGTGTCGCGCTGAACCCCGTGCGCAGGGCCGAATTCAGCATCCCGATCATTCGAGAAGAGATTGAGGGCAAGGGTCAGCGCTTCGGCTACAGGATCTTCCTGCGCGAGATGCGTGTGCCGCCACCAGATGTGCAGGCGCGCCTGCAACTGAATGTTGCGCAGCCGATCTTGTATCTCAAGACGCTTTATACTGCGGACAGCCGGCCCTATGTCTTTGAAGAGCGCTGGATCAATTCCATCGCAGTGCCCGATGTTCTGGATGCGGATTTCGAGGTGCTCAGCCCGAATGAGTGGCTTGTGCGCGAAGTCGCCTTTGATGGTGGTGATTTCACCTTTTCAGGGGTCGCGGCCACAGCTGAAGAGGCCGCCATTCTGACATGCAGGGTCGGGGAAGGCTTGCTTGTCCTGGAGCGCACGACCCGACATGGCGGGCTCATGATTACATATGTCCGGCTGTTGTTTCATCCGGGCTATCAGATTCATACGCGCTGCTGAGCATGAGGCTTTCGCAACCTGCGGGTTTTGCGCGCGCGGGTTGAGGGACCCCGGAAAACACCTCTTGTCTGGAATTCTCTTCTCGCGGGGGGCTATCATGCAGCTTTCTTGGGGAATTATGAACCCTGTGTTTGAAAAGAAAGCGAAATTTCGGAAAAAGCTTGCGTCGAAACAGGTTTGTGGGACACATTGGGGGCAGTTTCGACCCCGGCCTCTTCGGACGATCATGGCGTCATCGGTTCGGTTGCAGGCCTTGAACCGGTGACCAAACACGGGAGGACTTGTCGATGTGTGTCGTGTGCTCGGCCCCTGAAACAGCGCGTGCCGCGGGTATTGATCCTTGTCTGTGTGGCGCCCCGCAAACGCTTGCGGCCTATGCGCGGATCGAAGCAGATATTTCGCGCCGTCAGATGATTGGCGGCATGGGGGCTGTTCTGGGCATGTTTGCGGGCTTCGGTCTTGCGCCGACAGAGTTGCGGGCCCAGACGCCGACGCGCCCGAAACTGCTGACCAATCTGCGCTTTTTCGATGGTGTTACCCTGTCAATGCGCGAAGGGCGGAACATTCTGGTTGTCGGCAACAGGATTGCCGGCCTGCCACGGCAGGACGAGGGTCCCGAAGATGCCGAGATCATCGATTGCGGTGGGCGTTCGGTCATTCCGGGGCTGATCGATGCGCATTGGCATTCCACCCTTGTCGCCGTGTCCCAACTGGCAGCAATGACACAGGATATCGGGTTCGTTCATCTTGTGTCCGGTCGCGAAGCCGGCGCGACGCTGCAGCGCGGCTTTACCACGGTGCGCGATGTTGGCGGGCCGGCGTTCGGGTTGCAGATGGCGATTGATCGCGGCGTCGTGGCGGGGCCCCGGATTTTTCCGTCCGGGGCAATGATCTCGCAAACCTCGGGGCATGGGGATTTCCGTCTGCGATCGGAATTGCCGCGCTTTCCCGATACGCCGCCCAGCAATATTGAACGCCAGGGCGTGGCGCTGATCGCGGATGGGGCCGACATGGTGCTGCGGGCCACGCGCGAACAATTGATGAAGGGGGCAAGCCAGATCAAGATCATGGCCGGGGGTGGGGTCGCTTCTCTCTATGATCCGCTTGACGCCACGCAATACACGGAACGCGAAATGCGGGCTGCGGTCGAAGCGGCGGAAGACTGGGGCACCTATGTCTGCGCCCATGTCTACACACCGGGCGGAATTCGCCGTGCTGTTGCTGCGGGTGAGAAATCCATCGAGCATGGCCAGCTGGCCGATGAGGAAACCGTGCGCATGATGGCAGATGAAGGGGTGTGGTGGTCCATCCAGCCCTTTCTTGCAGATGAGGATTCAAACCCATATTCCGATCCGGCCCAGCAGGCAAAGCAGCGCGAGGTTGCCGAAGGGACAATCCGCGCGTTTGATCTGGCGAAAACGCATGGCGTTCCGCTGGCCTTTGGCACTGACATTCTGTTCAACCCGGCGGGCACGTCCAGTCAGGGGCGGCAACTGGCCAAATTCGCGCGCTTCATGTCACCGCTGGAGGCGCTGAACAAGGCCACGGGTGCGGCGGGGCAGCTGCTTGCGCTATCGGGCGCGCGCGCGCCCTATGACGGCGCATTGGGGGTTATCGCAGAAGGGGCGCTGGCAGATTTGCTGGTGGTCGACGCCGACCCCTCGGTCAATCTGGACTGGCTGGATGATCCGCAAGGCCGCATCAACCTGATCATGAAAGATGGTCGTATCGTCAAAGATATGGTCTGAGGACATGACATACCGGGACACAAGATGAAGATGCGCAAATTCAGGGCTTTCGTCGCCGCAGCCCTCGGCGTGACCTGCGCTTTTGGCGCTGCGCAGGCGGAAACTGCACCGGACAGGGTGTTTCAGGTCACGCCCTATCTCTGGGCAACGGGTGTTGGCGGGGAAATCAGACCGTTCACAAGCGCGCCAACAGTTTCGATCAGCACATCCTTTTCTGATCTGATCAAGGATCTGGATGCTGCGTTTTTTGTCTCTGCCTATGCCCGGTATGGCAATCTGGTGTTCATGGGCGATATCAGTGCTTCGTCCTCGTCACGCAGTGGCACGTTTCGCGGCCCCGGCTTCGACCTTCCGGCAACGGGAAGGCTGCGCCAGAACTCGGTCACAGCGTTGGCGGGGTATCGGGTTGTTCACACTCAAGAGGCAACATTCGACATTCTGGGCGGTGCGCGGTTTTGGCGTGTGCACGGATCAGTTGAGACACCGCTTCGCAATGCGTCCCGACGCGTGAGCTTCACCGACCCGATCATCGCAGCCCGCGCCAATATCGAGATCGCGCCGGGTTGGTCGGGAATCCTCTATGCGGATCTGGGCGGATTTGGTGTGGGCTCCAGGGGGACAGCGCAAGTTCTGGGTACAGTGAATTACCAGTTGCGCGAAAATGCCTTCCTGTCGGTTGGCTATCGGCATCTGCGTGTCAATTATCATCGTGGCGGGACACGGTTTGACATGCGCATGAGTGGGCCGATTCTCGGGGCCACACTGCGTTTCTGAAGATTGCGGGGCCGCGCCTCCTCGTGTAGATTGTTACCGTATAACGACGGGGGTGTATTGTGCAGGCTTTTTTCAGATACCTGATGCTGTTCGTGGTCAGTTCGGCCCTGATGACGGCAGATATCGCAATGGCCTGCACCCGCGCTGTCTATCTTGGGCCTGAGGATCGTCTCCGGACCGGGCGCAGCATGGACTGGAAACTGCCGATGGTCAGCAATCTTTGGGCGATGCCGCGCGGTGTTGCCCGCGACGGGGCCGCAGGAGAGAGGTCGGCGCAATGGGTGGCAGAGTTTGGTAGTCTTGTGACCACAGGCTATGACATTTCAACCGCTGATGGCATGAACGAGGCAGGGCTTGTCGTGAACCTGCTTTGGGAGGTTGAGGCCAGTTATCCGGAAGATGACGGGGAAACTCCGCGCATTTCGCTTTCGGTCTTCCCGCAATATCTGCTGGATCGTTTCGCAACGGTGGCCGATGCAGTTGAAGATCTGCGCGAAAACCCTGTTCTGGTTGCGGGCGGTGAAGTCCCGGTTGGACCACCGGGGCGCGCGGCGACAGTTCATGTCTCGATCTCTGACGCGACCGGGGACAGCGCGATCATCGAGTTTGTGGATGGCGAAATGGTCATCTGGCATGACCGCAGTTACCAGGTGATGACAAACGAGCCTAGCTTTGATCGTCAACTGGCGGTTCTGGAATACTGGAGCGGTGTCAACCCGCGCGAGTTCCTGCCCGGCACTGTGCGCGCCTCTGACAGGTTTGTGCGGGCGCATTTCTACATCAATTCGGTTGTCCAGAGTGATGACCCGCGCATCGCGGCGGCTTCGGTCTTCAGTGTGATCCGACAAACGTCTGTCCCTTGGGGGATTTCGGTGGCAGATCAGCCCAACCTGTCGACCACCCGCTGGCGCGTGGTCGCCGATCACAAGGACAGGCGCTACTATGTGGAATCGGTCATCTCGCCCAGTGTGTTCTGGGTCGATCTGGACGCGCTGGATCTTAGCGAGGGGGCTGACATCCGGAAACTGGATCTTGGCCTCGACATGGAGCGCGTCTTATCTGGCGAAGTATCCGGGCTGTTCGAATCGGCAACAGCGTTTACATTCCAACCCGCAGACTGAGGCCTGGTCAAAGGTTTCTCTGCTCCTGTCCATGACGTCCTGAGCTGAGAAACCGCTTATGAAAAAATATTTCAGCGCGATTTTGCCGCGCCTTCTTACGCCCACTATGCCGCTTGCGACGCTGTTTTTTGTTGCGTCCCTTACCCCAAGCCTTGTGCCGCGCGATACGGCGGTGCAGGCAATCCTGAGCGGTATCAGCCTTGCGGCAGGCTATGCCGTCGGGCTTTTGCTGTCCACGATCTGGTCGCGGCTTCAGTTGCCAGCGCTGCGCCCTGTCTTGCAGATGCAGGTCCGTATTGGGATTGCTGCAATCTGTCTGGGTGTGGCCGGCGTCACCCTCTGGCTGGCATCGGACTGGCAGAACGGTTTGCGCCTGCTGCTGTCCATGCCACCGGTCGAGACTGCGCACCCGTTTTCAATTGCCGGGGGTGCGTTTGCGGTATTTCTGATCCTGCTCTGGCTCGTGCGTCTGGCACGATGGTTTGTGGCGCGGCTTTCCGCCAGATTTGCGCGTGTCCTGCCCGGACCACAGGCGCTGCTGATATCACTTCTGCTGACGGCCATTCTCTTCTGGAATATCGGCAACGGTGTGATCGTGCGCGGGGTGCTGAACACGGCAGATCGGATATATGCAGGTCTTGATGGTCGGTTCGAAGAGGCCAGCCCACGCCCGCAAGACCCGCGCAAGACAGGGGCTGACGGATCGCTGGTTGATTGGGGCAGTCTGGGTCGTATGGGGCGGGCAATGGTCGCCGCTGGCCCCGACGAGGCGCAGATCGCCGCCCTGACGGGGGCCGACGCGCTCGAGCCATTGCGCGTCTATATCGGCCTGAACTCGGCCCCCGACCCTGAGGCGCGCGCGCGTCTGGCGCTGGACGAGTTGCTGCGGATTGATGCGTTTTCGCGCAGCACGCTGGTCATTGCCACGCCAACCGGCACTGGCTGGGTGGACCCGGCGGGGCAGCAGGCACTGGAATACCTGCTGGCGGGCGATGTGGCGACTGTCTCGGTGCAATATTCATATCTGGCCAGCTGGATCGCGCTTCTGACGGACCCCGAATATGGGGTCGAAACCGCACGCGCCGTGTTTTCGGCTGTGTATGACCATTGGCGAGAGCTGCCAGAGGATGCGCGGCCGCAGCTGTATCTGAACGGGCTGAGCCTTGGGTCGCTGAACTCAGATCAGAGCCATGACCTGCATCAGGTGGTGGGGGACCCGTTCAATGGCGCGCTTTGGATCGGGCCGCCTTTCAACAGCCCGACATGGCGCGACGTCACGCGGACACGCAATCCCGGATCACCTGCCTGGCTTCCCAGTTACCGCGACGGCAGTGCAGTGCGGTTCATGAATCAGACCGGCCTGCGCTCAGAGGTTGTGGCCCCCTGGGGGCGGTTTCGTATCCTGTATCTGCAGCATGCCAGCGATGCGGTCGTGTTTTTCGACCCGCGCGCCACATGGCGGCGCCCTGCCTGGATGGCCGCACCCCGCGGGCCGGATGTGTCGCCGGGGTTTCACTGGCTGCCGATCGTGACCGTCTTGCAGCTTGGTGTCGATATCATGATCGCCGTCAAACCGCCCGAGGGGTTTGGGCATAGCTATGATTTTTCCAGTTATGCGCGCGCCTGGGCCATGCTGCTGGACCTGCCGGACTGGACCGATGCGCGCATAGACACCCTCGCCATGGAGCACGCAGCACTGGATTAGGCAGCAGGGCCTTCAGTGCCGCGTATATAAAGCGCGAAACCGTGCCAGTTCGGTGCCGGCATCATTCAGCAACCGAAGGTTTTGATCCATCAGATCAACCCTGCGCGCAGTTTCAAGCGTTTCGGTAAATGCCGACTCACGCGCGGCCAGTTCCGGCGGACAGGCCATCATCGTGCCGGCGACCGGCCCGAACTCGACACTCTCGCCCTCGCGTGTCAGCTGGCCCATGAAGCGGTTGCAGCCCATGGTTCCACTGAAGCGCGTCCCGTCTTCTGATATCAGAAGGTAGGGTTCCTGACGCCCGTCTGCAGGATCCTGCGCAACGCCGTCCAGATGCGTCATGCCCCAGAAGGTATTCGCAAACTCTGCCGCCATGCGGTTGTCAGGGCAGCCAGCATCCGGGGTGACATGATGAAACGTCTCGACTGTGACTGTCATCCGATCGGGCCCTTCCATCTGGGGGCGCATTGAAATTTCAGCATCGATATGCGCGATCAGCGGGGCCGCGGGTTCGATCTCTGCCGCCAGATACGCACGTTCCAGCGCCAGATAATCGGCCTCCATCGCGACTGGGTAGCGCTGACCGGACAGGCATTCCGTAAACAGGGCCGCATCGGCGAAATATATCATCAATCCTGTCACCGGCAGGCGCAGGTCTGTCGGCATGAGCGGACCTGCAGCAAGGGTATAGGGCAGGTCAGAGACAATCGGCTCACCTTC
This sequence comes from Paracoccaceae bacterium, assembly GCA_007128995.1. Taxonomy (GTDB): domain Bacteria; phylum Pseudomonadota; class Alphaproteobacteria; order Rhodobacterales; family Rhodobacteraceae; genus Roseinatronobacter. Next base: position 6,083 of record SKWJ01000177.1, on the reverse strand, counting down.
CTGGTCCAGAAGTCTGATTTCCTGATTGGGCGTGATCTGCCATTCCGAGCGCGCGGCGTTGGTCCCCTCCAGCACCAGCGCATTTCGCGCAGGATCAACATGCCAGCGCCCCATTTCGTCAAACACATCGTCGCGCCCGAGATATGTCCGCCGCAAGGCATAGCCCTGCCCCTCGTCCCAGATGTCGAGGTGATATTCGATGCCGGGACAGTCTGCGCAGGGCAGTGTTCCGCTGAAAGTGGCAGGTAAGGCCAGACCATGTGCACCAAGGCGCTGCTGATCGGAGTCTGCATTGGCGAGCATCGGAACACACGCGAATGCCACAGATTTCCAAAGCCAGTTTTTCATTCTTCAAGTCCTCATCTGATACCCTTACGATAGCAGAGCGCCACATACGATTCCAGCAAGTTGTCTGCTGTCAGGGTCGCGCAGCACTCTATCTGGACCGCGCTTTTACACAAACGGGGGGGTGCGATTTTTGCTGTCACAGATCGCTGGAGCGTGTCGCAGAGATACGATCTGAGCGCCGCGCCGGGTCTCTGGCGGACTGCATGGCTTGCTCTTACATCTCTGTCTGCTACGCTAACCCACAATCTGGCTTGAGCTGTCGTGTCTGTGCGGCAAGGGAAGGGTGCCTGCTGATGCGCATCGCGGTGAGTTGTCTCATGTTGCTTCTGGCCGGATGTGCCCCGCGCGGCGACATGGTTCTGGCGCCCGAAGCCGCCGCCATTGCCCAAGATACCCGGACCATATTTGTCGGCACAAACCGCGCGCTGACGGCTGATGGCCGTTTTGGGCCGGACCGCGGCACGCAAACACAGTTCCTGCGCTATGATATTGCCATTCCCCCCGGTCACGTGCCGGGGCAATTGCGCAAGGCGCGCGCCGGACGCGCGCCCGATCTTGCAAGAGACTTTCTGGCCACGAATATCGAGGAATTTGCAGATGCCCGCGCGTTTCATGACAGCCTCGGGGCAGCGTTGATGGCGCAGCCGCCCGACCATCGAGAAGCTGTCGTTTTCGTGCACGGCTATAACACCCGCCATGCCGAAGGAATTTACAGACTGGCGCAGCTTGCCCATGATATCCGTATGCCGGGCGTCAAGCTGCACTTTGCATGGCCTTCGGCAGGCAATCCCACAGTTTATGCTTATGATCGGGATTCTGCGTTGTTTTCCCGCGACAAGCTTGAGGCTTTTCTTGAAGATGTCGCCGCAGCCGGGCCAGACCGGATCATTCTGGTGGCCCATTCCATGGGGTCGTTGCTGACGATGGAAACCTTGCGCCAGATGGCGATTGCCGGGCGACAGGATCTGCTTGCACGGATCAGAGGGGTGGTGTTGATCTCGCCAGACCTGGATATCGATGTGTTCCGTACGCAGGCAGAACGGGTCACCCCGCTGCCCCAGCCATTTCTGATAGTCAGTTCGCAACGTGACCGGGTGCTGGAAATATCGGCATTGTTGACAGGACATCGCACGCGATTGGGCCAGATCGGGGATGTGAGCGCGCTTGCGGATCTTGACGTGACTGTGGTTGATGTCTCGGCCTTTTCCGGCGGGTTGGGACATTTCACCCTTGGCACATCACCGGCCCTGATCCGCATAGCGGAAGAAATCGATGATATCGACGCGGCCTTCGGGCAAGGCCCGACAGCGCGTCCGGGCGTGCTGCCGGGGACGTTCCTGACCCTTCGCCGCGCCACGCAGGTCGTGCTTGCGCCGCTTGATGATCAGGATCAGACGGCGCCCTAGCCCCTGTCACGGCATGGCGGCCAAGGTTAGGAACGCGCCAAAGATCACCAGATGCACACCCCCTTGCAGAATGGTCGTCCGCCCCATCGCCAAAGACAGTGTTGCCATGAACAGGGAGAGCACCAGCAGCACGACATGCTCGGCCTCGAGCCCCAGAACCAATGGCCGGCCAAGCGCCAGCGACAACACGGCCACTGTCGGGATCGTCAGGCAAATTGACGCCAGCGCCGAGCCAAGCGCAAGATTGAGGCTGGTCTGGATGCGATTGGCGCGCGCTGCGCGCAGGGCGGCCGTCCCTTCCGGCAGCAGAACCGTCATTGCGATCGTCACCCCGACCAGCGCGGCGGGCAGGCCCGCACGATCCACCGCATGTTCAACAGTGGGTGCCAGTGCTTCCGCCAGCCCGACCACGGCCAACAGGGCCACAGGCAGCATTGCCATTGCCACGGCCATCGCGCGCCGGTCCGGCAGCGGTCCGGCATGTTTCGCGCCTTCCTGCGGGCGCAGATCGCGAAAATCATCTTGGTGGCGCACCATCTGTACGAACAGGAACAACCCATAAAGCGCCAGCGACGTCACGGCGACAAAGAGCAGTTGCGGAGGTGCGTAAACCGGGCCTTCGGCGGCCAGCGTGTAATTGGGCAGAACCAGCGCCAGCACTGCCACAGTGCCCAGAACGGCAAGCGCCCCGGTCGCCCCGCGTGCCTGAAACCCCTGTTCGCGGTGGCGCACACCCCCCACCAGCAGACACAGTCCCACGATGCCATTCAATACGATCATGATCGCCGCAAAGACTGTGTCGCGTGCAATTTCACTGGTGCCAGGCGGCGCATTCAGAAGGACCGATACGATCAGCGCCACCTCGATGATGGTTACGGCTATCGCCAGCACGATGGCGCCGTAAGGATCGCCCAGTTTATGCGCAATGGTTTCGGCGTGATGGACGGCCGCAAAGACAGTGGCCAGCAAGACGGGAACTGCCACAGGGACCAGCCAGCCCGGCACGCCACCGGGCAGACCCAGCAGCACCAGAGCCACAAAGACAATTGCTGACACTGGCACGATGAGGGTCCAGAGCGGGGTTTCCGGTGTGGTTTTCAGGATCGTGCGGCGCATGTGACAGACCTTTCACACAGGATCGGCAACAGGGTTTCGCGCAACACAGCCCTGATGCGGCGCGTCTGCGCCGAGGGCCGGTGAACGCGCGTGGTGCATGGGCAGCACAAAAGCGGCCGCGCACCTGTTTATACTGCCCCTGCCTGACCGCGCCAGTTCGTGCCTGTCCAGTACGTACATGTGCGTACGCCTGTCCGGGCCTTTCCTTGGCGCGGCTGGGGTATCATTTCGCCAGTAAACTGCCGGATTGAAAGGCCCTGTCATGCCGAAGCCTCGTAAGACACCTGATACGCGCCCTGCACCCGCACCCGCACCCGCGCCATGTGGCTGTTCAAGCGTGGTGGCGCAGGCCGTGCATTGGCGTGTGATGTCGGACATGACACGGCGTGTCGCCGCAGGTGGGCCAGAGGCGATGGATGCCATTTTCGCAGGGCCAGAGGCGCGCGCTGCAGGTGTCACCCCGCGCCAGAGCGCCGCGGTGCCGACTGCGCCCGCGCCAGAGCCTGCGCGCCCGGTGCAGCTGACCAATCTGCGCCTGTTTGACGGACGGGGTGGCCCGCTGCGCGACGGACTCTCGGTTCTGGTCGAGGGCGATCGCATCAAGGCGATCATCCCCGTTGCCGAAAAGGTCAGCGATGCCCGGATAATCGATTGCAGAAGCCGTGTGCTGATGCCGGGGCTGATAGATTCCCACTGGCACGCAACCCTGTGCGCTGTCACGCAAATGACCGCGATGACAGCGGATGTGCCCTATATCCATCTGCTGGCGGCGCGCGAGGCCGGGCGCACCCTGATGCGCGGGGTCACGACTGTTCGTGATTGCGGCGGGCCGGCCTTTGCCCTGCGCCGGGCCATAGATGAGGGGGTGGTCGATGGGCCGCGCATCTTTGTTGCGGGGGCGATGATTTCGCAATCCTCGGGGCATGGGGATTTTCGCCTGCGTCAGGATGTGCCGCGCGCACCGGGGCAGATGTTCGGGTTTGAGGCAGCGGGCATGTCGATCCTTGCGGATGGCGAGGCCGAGGTTCTGCGCCGCGCGCGCGAGCAACTCTTGCTGGGGGCGGATCATGTCAAGATGATGGCCGGGGGGGGTGTGACCTCGACCTATGATCCGATAGACAGTGTCCAGTTCACCGAAGCCGAGTTGCGCGCAGGTGTGCAGGCGGCAGCCGACTGGGGCACCTATGTCATGACCCATGTCTATGTGCCCGCAGGGATACAGCGCGCGGTTCGGGCGGGGGTGCGCAGCATCGAACACGGGCAGCTGGCTGATGAGGAAACTGCACGCATCATGGCGGGTGAGGGCGTCTGGTGGAGCTTGCAACCCTTTCTGGCGGATGAAGACGCCAACACCCATGCAGACCCCGCCGCGCGCGCGGCGCAAAAACGCATTGGCGCGGGGACCGAGGCCGCTTATGAGCTGGCACACCGGTTTGATATCCCGACCGTCTGGGGCACGGATATCCTGTTCAGCCCGCAGAACCTGCCCGGTCAGGGCCGCCAATTGGCCAAGCTGACGCGGCTGATGGACCCGCTGACTCTGCTGGCCACTGCCACAGGTCGCGCCGGGGATTTGCTGGAAATGTCACGCGCGCGGCGCGGCTTGCCCGGCCGTCTGGGCGTGATCGAGCCGGGGGCGATGGCGGATATTCTTGTGGCCGATGGCGATCCGGCAACCAGCCTTGATTTTCTGGCCGATCCTGCTGGGAAGCTTCACCTGATCATGAAAAATGGGCAGATTTATAAACAGAGTCTTTGAGACACGATTTCGTGTGCCGACGCATTGATGCTTGAATGAAAGGCAACTGGAGGTAGAAAGGGAACTTTATCAGCGATTTGGTGTGGAATGGATGCTTTAAACCCTCGTGTCAGTCGTATGCCCGATGCCAAAGAGTTCATTTCGCGATCTCGGACGTCGGTCTCTGGCGCGGGTGTTTTCGCCGATCAGCCGGGTCAGATTCTGGACTATCTCGAAGCCGTTCTGGCCCATCCTGCGTGGGAAGGAACGCCTCGGCGCAGTGCCTTTCTGCGGTTCGTGGTGCGCGAAACCCTCGCCGGTCAAGGCGCGCGCCTGAAGGGTACGACCATCGCACTGGAAGTCTTCGGTCGCTCCTCGGGCGGGGATCATCAGGGAGATGCTATTGTGCGGGTCGAGGCGCGGCGGCTGCGGCGCGATCTTGATTGCTATTACGCAGGTCCCGGTCGGGCAGACCCGATCCGCATTGCCATTCCGAAGGGCGCCTATACGCCTGTTTTCGATATTCTGAGCGCTGAGCCGGTCGCGTGCCTGCCCCAAAACTGCGCGCAAAGGCCTGTCGAACACCCGCAGCCCACGGTTCTGGTGCAGCCCTTCACAGCCTTGGGGCAGGAGCCGCTTTTGCCGGACCTGGCGGAAGGGCTGACGCATGAGGTGATTTCCGCGCTGATGCAGTTTCCCGGATTTCGCTTGCACAGTCTTGAGGACAGTTTCGCAGTACGACTCGCGCCGCCCGAACAGGGATATCTCGTGCGCGCAATCGTGCAGTTGAGTACAGAGAAGTTGAAAGTCTGTGCCCGTCTGGCAAGGGTCAAGGACGGGCAGATTGTCTGGAGCCGTACCTTTACCCGTCCATTCACGGCGCGCGATCTGATCTGCGTGCAGAGTGAGATTGCCACTGATATTGCGGAAGCGCTGGGCGCGCCCGCAACAGGCTTGCGCGAAGGTCTGATCTCGCGGATTGCGCGCGCAGGCGCACCGTCTGTTGACAGCTACATGGCGGTTCTGGCTGCACAAACCTACCGCCGGACCAATTTGCTTGAAAGTTATGCGGACACCCGTATCGCGCTGGAACATGCCGTGCGCTGCGATCCGGGCTATGCGGATGCATGGGCCTATCTGGCGCTGTTGCGCCTTGACGGGGTGCGGCACGCGCAGGATGTCCCCAAGAGCACCGATCCCTATGCCCCCGCGCTTGAGGCCGCGCACCGCGCATTGGCGCTCGATCCCGAAAACATTCCCGGCCATACCGCGCTGATGCTGGCGTTGCAGTATAACGGGAAGATTGAGGCCGCGCGCGCAGCGGGCGAACAGGCGCTGGCGCTCAATCCTCATGATCCGGAGGCGCTGATCGCCGTGGGGTATTTTCGCGTGGCAGTGCTGAATGATCCGGCTGGGCTGGATCTGGTCGAACAGTCGCTGGCGCGCTCGGTCAGCCCGCCGCCGCGCTATTTCCG
>SKWJ01000165.1 GCA_007128995.1 Paracoccaceae bacterium | reverse complement strand
CTTTCCATGGTAACTTCCTTTGCTTCGCCCGCCCGTTCGCGGGTCTTGTCAAGTCAACGCATGCCGACGCGGGTTGGTTGCCTGCACCGTTTTGTCATCGGGCCATCTTGGCCGAGCATGAAATCTGCTGGGCGCGGGCGCGTTTGACATATCGCGCCCTTGCCACAGCTTTGCTGCAGAGAGCCGGAATGCTAGAGGACCAGATGCCAAATTCACAGTTGGATGCCGCATCGCGCAGCGAGATCGTTCAGATGGCGCTGAGCGATCATGTCAGTTTTGCAGATATCCGCGCGCAATACGGTTTGACCCCTGACGCCGTGCGCGCACTGATGCGCTCAGAACTGAAACCGGGCAGCTATCGTGCCTGGCGCAAGCGTCTGCGTCAGTTTTCAGAGCGACGCGCGGTCTACAAATGAATGCTGATCCGCACCCTTGGTCGCATAGCCTTCCGGCCCTGTATCAGGAAGTCTGGACCCGGTTGCAGCGCGGCATTCACGACCGCCGTGCCGCAGCCCGTCATCCGACACTTGCAACAGTCTGCCCGGACGGCAGACCCCGGGCCCGGACAGTTGTCCTGCGCCGCGCTGACAAGGCCGAAGGCTCCCTTTCCATCTACACGGATCTGCGCTCTGGAAAGATCGCCGATCTGCAAAAGACGGCATGGGCAGAGCTGCATGTCTGGGACAGCGCCGCCCATTTGCAGTTTCGCATGACTGCGCAGGCGAGGATCATCACCGGACAGGACGTGGCAGCTGTCTGGGATCGGATGCCAGACCATGCGCGGCTTGCCTATGGCGGCACCCCCGCCCCCGGCGCCTCTATCGACACAGCACTCGATTATGACAAGACGCCGTCGCAGGCCGCATTCGCCGTGCTGCATCTGTCTGTCGAAAGTATCGAGAGTCTCTACCTTGGGCGCGCGCATAAACGCGCACTGTTCCGGCGAGACGATGACTGGACGGGGCGGTGGCTTGCACCATGATCGCGGTCGCTGCGCAACACGACCCTGTCGCGGGATAACATCCCGTCAGCAAGCGGCTCAGGACATCTGCATGGGCCTTGATACCCGCGATGTAGCAATTAAATGCCCCTATGCGCCGCTGGCGCGTTCCGCCGCGAGGCAATGAGGCAAACTTGAATGTCGACTATCACGATCCTTGATGGCGGTTTGGGACAGGAATTGGTGCGGCGCTCTGGTGATGCGCCGACACATCAATGGTCCATGCGGATCATGCGCGATCACCCCGAACTGGTGACGCATCTGCACCGCGACTATTTCGCAGCAGGCGCAGAGATCGCGACGGCGAATACATATGCCTTGCAGCGCGACCGGCTGGAGGGAACCGATTTTGAAGATCAGTTCGAGGCGCTTTATGATCTGGCCTTGCACTCTGCAGAGCAGGCAAGACGGGCACATGGGACCGGACGCATCGCCGGAGCGCTTGGCCCCCTGAATGGCAGTTATCGGCCAGATGCCCACCCCGATCTGATGACAGCGATCCCGCGCTATGCGGAATGTGCCATGCAGATGCAGGGGCGGGTGGATCTGGTTATCTGCGAAACGGTCGCTTCTGTCGCCCATGCGCGGGCTGCGCTGGCGGGGGCGCATGCAGCACAAGTGCCCGTCTGGCTGGCGGTGACTGTCGCAGACGAGGATGGCACGCGTCTTCGCTCGGGCGAAGATGTGCGCGATATCGTTCCCATCGCACGCGACGAAGGTGCTGCGGCGTTGCTTGTCAACTGCTCTGCCCCAGAGGCGATACCGGCAGCGTTGCGGGCCCTTGGGTCAGCAGATCTGCCGCTCGGGGCTTATGCCAACGCCTTCGCAGGGATCACAGACGCGTTCAAACAGGCAAGATCGAATGTCGGCGCGCTGACATCGCGGTCGGATCTTGGTCCGGCGCGCTATGCTGACCATGTCCTTGAATGGTGTGCACAAGGCGCCAGTATCGTTGGCGGATGCTGTGAGACACGCCCTGCACATATTGCCGAAATTGTCCGGCGGTTGCGGGCAGAGGCTCTGATGGATACAGACACGACCCCCACCACAAAAACGGAGGCTTGATCGATGACCAGCCTGTCCCCCCAACAGCTTGAAGGGCGCCTGAATGCCCAGCGTGAAACACTTGTCATGCTTCTGGCATGGGCGATGCGCCAACCGGGCAATGATCTGGAAACACGTCTGGACGACGGGCTGAGCGTTCAGGATCACAGCGAAGACCCCGGCGCAGTACCGGACATGGCCTTCGCAATTGAAGCTGCCGCCGCAGAGGAAAAGAAGCTCTTGCTTGAGCGGGCGCGTGCGCTTCGCGATACCGACTGATGGCAGGTGAATTTGCGCACCGCATCACGCCCGCGCAGCGGGGCGGACTGCCGGTTTTCCTATAGCCTCTCAGGACGAAGCGCCTGCGCCTTTCAAGGCGTGCAGGGTCGGATACATATGTGCGATAGCTTCGATATCCATCTCTTCCTTGAACGGAAACCGCGTTGGCAGCTCTCGCGCGCGCTGCGCGGCGGGGCGCGCATCCAGATCTTCCATCAGCCGTGTGATATTGGGAAAGCGTTGCTTTGAGTCGAGGTCGAGTATCGCATCAATGCGTGGGGCCCACCCCCAGACCGCCATATCCAGGATCGTATACTGCGCGCCCAGAAGATATGCGCGATCCGCCAGCCGGTCTTCGATAATCTGCCAGTGCCGTTCAGCCTCGTACCGATAGCGTGCCAGCGCATAAGCGCTTGTTCCCTTTGCGATATGACCAAAATGCACCGCTTGTCCCGAATAGGGACCGATCCCTGAAGCGATGAAGAACAGCCAGGACAGAAGCTGTCCGCGGGCGACAAGATCACCGTTTTCCGGCAGGAACTGGCCGGTTTTCTCTGCCAGATACAACAGGATTGCTTTGCTGTCGAACACTGCCACGTCGCCGTCAATCAGCGCAGGCACTCGCCGGTTCGGATTCAAGGCGCTGAATTCAGCGCTGTGTTGCTGGCCCTTTTTCGTATCCACAGGCACCGGCGTGTAGGCAAGGCCCGTTTCTTCCAGCATCAGCGCCACTTTCATCGGGTTGGGCGCGGCGTTGAAGTAGAAATGTATCATGAGGCTTCCTTTGGATATTTGCTGAGAAACTCCTGCGCGGGCCGTGTTCAGGCACAAGAGTGGGGAACTGTTTCTTCCGATGCGACCCAACAGTCCTGCCCGACTGTTGTGACAGCCGGGCAGCACCACGATTGCAGCGCAGGGACAGGAAGACGGTCTCTTTCTTCGGGACGAAGACCGCCGGTCACGGAACGCCGATTAACGTCCGAGGCTGGCCTCGATACGCGCAAGGAATTCTGCAGCCGAGTCATGCCCGTCCAGAATGACAGGCCATGACATGCGCGCCTTTTCCATGAAGGGTTCAAGGTCGGGTTCATGGATGGTGACACCTGCTTCGCGCGCAGTCACCAGCCCGGCATCCGCCAGATCATCATGAACAGCAATTCCTGCCGCGATTGCTTCGGCGGCAGCTTCCTGAACCATCGCCTGAAGGTCAGCGGGCAAGCCATCCCAGAAAGCGCGAGACAGCACGAAGATCGTCGTCGATTGATGTGTGTTGGTCAGGGTGAAATCGCTCGTGGCTTCGTGGAAGCGATCGGCGACAAAGGCATCGGGTGAAATTTCAAGAGCATCTACCACCCGGTTCTGCATGGCCATGAAGACTTCGCCATATGCCATCGGCGTGGGTTGTGTGCCCAGTGCGTTATAGGCCTCGACAAAGCCGGGCGTTGGAAGGACCCGGATTTTCAGCCCTTCCATGTCGTCTACACTCGTGATCGGTACGGTTGACGCGATGGAGCGCTCGTAGATGGATCCGAAGCCCAGACCGATCATGTCGAACGGCTCGAGTTGGGACAGAAGTTCGGTCCCGATCTCACCCTGAAGCACATCATAGGCCTGCTCTTTGCTGTCGAACAAATATGGCAACGACAGGACGCGATACGCTGGCACAACCGTTTCCAGCGAGGACCCGCCGACCATGCCACCAGTCAGAATTCCTGTTCGGAAGGACTGAATCGCGCGCGTCTCATTGCCAGCCTGACCACAGCATTGAACGTCAACCGCAATCCGGCCGTCGCTGCGCTCTTCGATCAGCGATTTGAACTCTTCCAGAATGACCTGATACGGACTTTGGTCCGACAGGACATGTGCCAGGGTCATCTGATGATCCTGCGCCGTGGCATGTGTGCTTAGTGTCAGTGCCAAAGCTGAAGCAATGGTCAGTGTTTTGGATGTCCGCATGTGAAACCCTCCCATGATGCGGTTATCGGATAAGTGCCAGTGAAATCCCCGGCACATAGGTGATGATCATCAGGTTGGTGATCAGCACCATCAGCAACACCACGAGCGGCCGCATCAGCTTTTCCATGCTGACACGCGCAATCCCGCAAGCGATGAACAGATTGACCCCGACCGGGGGCGTTACCATCCCGACAGCCAGGTTCACGATCATGATGATCCCGAAATGCGTGGGATCGATGCCATAGGCCCGCGCGATCGGCACAAGGATCGGGCCAAGGATGATGATTGCTGCGAATGTTTCCATGAACATGCCGACCAAAAGCAGGAACAGATTGACCAGCAACAGGAACACCAGCGGGTTTTCGGTCAGGCTGGTCAAGAGCGCGCCAATGGCCTGCGGGGCGCGCAGCAGATGCAGCGCAAATCCGAACATGGCCGCAAATGCGACGATAATCATGACCACAGCCGACGTCACAGCCGCCTGCGCTACAATCCGGGGCAAGTGTCGCAAGGACAGTTCGCGATAGATGAACAAGCCAAGAAACAGGGCATAGAAAACGGCGATTCCTGCGGCTTCAGTGGCGGTGAAATATCCGCCGAAAATCCCACCAAGGATCAATACCGGCATCAACAGCGAGGCCCATGCCCGCATCATCGCGTGAAGAACGTTGCGCGACCAGTCGCGCACGAAAAAAGGCTGACGCTCACCATAGGATTTGATCCACGACATCGTGATCACGGTCAGCATGAGCGACGCTGCGATCATAAGGCCGGGAAGGAAACCCGCCAGAAAAAGCTGGGTGATGGATGTACCTGTGGTGACACCATAGACAATCATCGCGACCGAAGGTGGAATGATCACCCCAAGCTCGGCCGAGGAGGCGGTCACCGCTGCACTGAACGGGCGCGGGTAGCGTTGCCGTTCCATTTGCGGGATGAGCATGGACCCGATTGCCGCCGCAGTTGCAGCGGAAGAACCTGAAATCGTGGCAAACAGCATTGAGGTCAGCACGACAGCCGCCGCCAATCCGCCGCGGACCCAACTGACCAGCGCTTTCGCAAACTCGACCAGCCGTGTGGCAATGCCCCCTGCCGTCATCAGATGTCCGGCCAGAACATAAAGTGGCAATGCCATCAGCGTGAAACTGTCGAGGGATTCAAACACCACCTGCGGGATCGCGATCAGTGGAATGTTGCGCTCTGTCAGCACGACAAGCGACGCCATGCCAAGCGCCATCGCGATAGGCACACTGATTGCGATCAGGACCAGCAAAACGATGATGAGCAGAACCATGATATCACTCCTGCTGGGACGATGCGGCGCCGTGACGGATATCGCGCCCTGCAAGAATGCTGTCGGCAATATGAGCGAATGTGTTCAGGATCAGCAGCCCGGCGCCGACAGGCATGGCCCAGTAGACCCAGTCCTTTGTGATGCCCAGGACCGGGCTCGTCTCAGACCGGCCAAGGGCCACGAAATCCAGTCCGGCTTTCAGCAAGAGGGCGCTGAAGCCAACAACCATGGCCAGCACAAGGTAGCGCAGAGGCGTGCCGATCTGGCGCGGCAAGGACTGGATCAGAAATTCCATTGCGATCATCCGGGTATGACGCATCCCGTAACCTGCACCGAGAAACACCATCCAGATCAGCGCGTAGCGCGCCAGTTCTTCGGTCCATGGGGCGGATATGTTAATACCTGCAGCGGTCAGAACAAAGCGAACACTGACTTGCGCAATGACAGCGACACTGACGACCGCAAGAAGGCAGGCAAGCACATAGAGAAGCAATGCGTTCAGCCGATCAGTCAGAGTTAGAAACAGCGTCATGGCGTTGCTCCTGCGGCGGGGAAAGCGCAGGGACGCGCCAACAAGTTCAGAGAGTAGACATAAAGGTATTTTGTGCGCAATATATATTTTTGTTTTTATTGCGCACATTATCGAGTGATGCGTGCCCTGATCATGAAATGGGCTATCTTGCAATGGCCCAGTCCTCTAAACATTCTGCGAGATCAGAAAACCGTTGATCGGCCTTCACTCGATCACAATCATGTCGTGGCAACCCCCGGTAATCGGCTCTCCACCGCCCTCTCGGGGAATCCCACAATCTTCAACCTGCGCCGAGAAATCGCCGTCCTGAAAAACGGAGGGTTCAATCGTGAAGATCACCCCCTCCCGAACAATTGTTTTAGCCCCTGCCGTCAGGAAAGGGGGCTCGTGCATGTCCCAGCCGATCGCGCAGCCCAGACAATGACGGAACCTGTCGCCATCACCGACACCCGCCGCAAGATGCGCGGTGAATTTGCGAAGATGTGCCGGAATTTTCGCGCTTTAAGACCGTTTGCACGAATATCATCCGGGTACTTTATCCGCCCTGCCTTGGCTGTGGCGGGTGTTCAGAGCATCACACGCAGATTCTGGCGCGACACATGCTCAGGCCCGACGCACCCAATCTGCCAGATCTGCATGCGTGCAGATCCAGACATCCCCGCAGGCGCGGGCATGTTCCAGCAGGGCGTCCAGAATCCAGATCCGCGACCGATACCCGATCACGAACGGATGAAACACCAGCTGGCAAAGCCCACCTTCTGCTCTGGCGGCATCAAACTCTCGGCGGAAGATATCAAGAACCACCGCAGGGTCCGTCCAGGGACGTGTCGCGGGCTCTCGGTTGAACAAAAGGTAAGCGGCATCATCACGCGACCAATCAACAGGGATTTCAACCACCCCGCTGGGTGCACCATCACAAAGAAGTTCATAGCATTCGTCATCGGCCATCAGGCTTGAATCATATGAAAAACCCAGATCGCGGACGAGGGCAATGGTGTTGGGGCTGAGATCCCAATGCGCCGCCCGATGACCTACGGGGCGCTTCCCAGTCAGCTTTTCCAGCGTATCTGCTGCCTGCCCTATCAGCCGCGCCTCGGTTGTCTTGTCCAGTACCGAGGTATTCTCGTGAATCCAGCCATGAACACCGATTTCATGCCCATCCGCAAGGATCGGGTCCAGCGCCGCTGGGGCGACAAGGGCCGCGACGGCAGGCACAAAGAAACTCGCGGGCGCTTTGTGACGGCGCAACACCTCCAGAACACGCGGCACGCCCCGGCGGCGGCCATATTCCCCCCAGGAAAGCCGGCCGACCGTCGAGCGGCCTGCACCAAGTTCAAAAGTCTCGTGATCAGCATCGAAAGACAGCGCGAGGGCGCATCTTGCGCCGTCTGGCCAATGTGTCGGGCGCAATTCCCGGCCAGCGCGTACCCGGTTTATGATCGGGCGCCATTCGGCTTCCGGCATCTGCCAAGGCGCGGTTCGGTTCATCGTGGCAACACTTCATCAACCGCCGCGCGCAAGGCAGATGCCAAACGCTTGATCTCATCTTCGGAAATGCACAGCGGCGGCGCAAAACCGATGATATCGCCTTCCGGCATGGGTCGGGCGATCACGCCATGGCGCAGCATCGCAGCAGAAATTGCGCCGCTGACCGCCATCGGGGGCGCGAAAAAGCGACGCTCTGACGGTTTCTCCATGAACTCTACCGCCGCCATCAGCCCCTCGCCACGGATTTCGGCGACATTCGGATGCCCTTCGAGGGCCTCGCGCAGGGCGCTCAGCAAGTGCGGGCCCAGTGTTGCCGCATTCTGAACCAGATCCAGTGTGTCGACCAGTTCCAGTGTCGCTACCCCGGCTGCCGCGCTGACAGGGTGCGCCGAATAGGTCCAGCCATGGGCCAGAGCGCCGAATTTATCGGTCCCTTCGGCCAAGACATCGAACACCCGTTGCGAGATGATCGACCCGGAAAGCGGTGCATAAGCCGATGTCAGGCCTTTCGCGATGGTCATGAAATCCGGGGTCAGGCCATAATGATCCGACCCGAACATTGATCCCAGCCGCCCGAAACCAGTGACGACCTCATCCGCGATGAGGGCGATATCATGGCGCGCAAGGACCTTCTGCACGCCGTCCCAATAGCCTTTGGGGGGGGGCAGGATGCCGCCTGTACCCATGATCGGTTCGCCGATGAACGCCGCGATCGTCTCTGGTCCCTCTGCCTCTATCAGCGCCTCAAGTTCGGTGATCAGGAAATCGACAAACTCTGCTTCCGTCATGTCCATATCAGGGCGTCGCAGATAATGCGGCGTATGCGTGTGCAAGAACCCATCCAAAGGCAGATTGAACCGCGCATGATACGCAGCGAGGCCCGTCATCGACCCGGAGACCAGCCCAGAACCATGATACGCACGCCAGCGGCTGATGATCTTGCGTTTTTCGGGGCGGCCCAGAAGATTGTTGTATTGCCAGATCAGCTTGACATTGGTTTCGTTTGCATCCGATCCTGAAAGCCCGAAATAGACCCGTGCCATATGGTCGGGGGCCCGCTCCATGATCATATGCGCCAGTTTTATCGCAGGCTCGTTTCCATGACCGGCGAAGGCATGAAAAAACGCCAGCTTTTGCGCTTGCGCATTCATCGCATCGGCTATTTCCGTGCGTCCATAGCCTGCATTGACGCAGTACAAGGCGGCAAAACCATCAAGGTAACGGTTCCCATCACGATCCACGATCGTGCAGCCCTCGCCGCCAGTGATGATCCGTCCCGGCACGTCACCACGCGCATGTTGGGCGGTATGCGTGGTCGGGTGCAGCAGGCAGTCACGGTCCCATGCGGCCAGTTCGTCATTGATTGGGGATTGAAGGGTCATACGCCACTCTCCAGTCGGGTATTCGCGATTAATTCGGGGATGCTGGCCTGATTGGGCATCGACAGGACAAAGCCCACCATCTGGGCCACTGTCTCGGGGGTCAGGCGGTCTGGTTTGGGTGTCACGCCAGGCAGATTTGCAATCAGGTCGGTGTCGATCGCGCCCGGGCAAATGGCGGTTCCGCGAACCCCCTCATCCCAGCCGGCAAAGCGCACGGCCTGCGTCATCGCATGCAGCGCGTGCTTGACCATGACATACCCGACCGATGTCCCACCCCGAAACCGCTTCGCGTCGGTTGAAGCGATATTGACAACGCGGCCCGCACCACTGGCCTTCAGATGCGGCAGCGCGGCCCGGATCAGGCGGAAGGGGGCCTTGACATTGACAGACCAGAGATCGTCCAGATCCTGCTCGCAATCGGCATCCTGCCCTGTTTCAAAATCGACAAAGCGCAAGATACCTGCATTGTTGACCAGTGCATCAAGCCGCCCGAAATGTGCGACAGTCGCCTCGACCCAGGCCTTGGCATCATCTGGATTATTCGCGTCAAAACGCTGTGCGATAACATGCGCATCTGTCAGGTCCTCCACCTGCGCCGGATCGCGCACACCAAGCGACATAGCCCAGCCCTGCCCGGCCAGATGCTCGGCTATCGCCCGCCCAAGGCCGCGACCGGCCCCGCTGATCATGACCACGCGCATCAGAACAGTCCCTGATACACGCCACCATCATTCACGATATTCTGGCCCGAAATGAAACCGGCCTGCGCGCTGCACAGAAATGCAACCAGATCCCCACATTCCGAAGGGTCGGCGAATCGCCCGGCAGGGCAGGTTTTCAACCTGTCCTCGACAATGGCTTCATAGGTCGTGTTGCCGCGCTCTGCATGCCCGTGGAGGTTGGTATGCAGCGCGTCTGTGTCAAACAGGCCGGGGCAGACCGTGTTGATGGTGACATTATGCGGCATGAGTTCGCGCACCATCGCGGCAGTCGCGCCGGACAGGGCAAGGCGTGCCGCGTGACTGTGCGCAAAGCCAACCTGCGGGAACTTGATGAAACTGACCGACATGTTGACGATCCGCCCGAACCGGCGTGCCTGCATGCCGGGCGCAACTGACTGGATCATCTCGATCGATGACAGGAAATGATCCTCCAGCCAGCTGCGCCATGCCTCGGGGGTGATCTCGGCATAGGGCGTGGGCACCTGCCTGCGTCCGGGGTTATTGACCAGAATGTCAGCCTGTCCGCCAGACGCCTCGAGGATCTCTGCACGCCCGTCCCGGCTGTTGAAATCCGCCGCTACTGCGGTGACCGCGACCCCGAACTCTGCGCGCAGCTCTGCGGCGGCAAGGTCCAGCGCTTCGGCCCCGCGCGCATTGATGACCAGCGAGACACCCTCACGCGCCAGCGATGCCGCAACCGCGCGGCCCAGTCCGCGGCTTGCAGCCGTGACAATGGCAGTTCGGCCCTCAAGTCCCAGATGCATGGTGCAACTCCTGTATTTCCGTTGTTATCACATGGGCACCCAGAATGGATTTCAGCCCCGTGGCCAGACCATCCAGCGCAGCCCCGTCCAAAGGTCTGAGCGGGGGGCGGGGATAGCCACCGCCCGGCAGACCCATCAGGTTCATCGCGGCCTTTGTCGCCGGATAAAGTGTGCGCCCTCCGGTCGTGAACAATTCGGTCAGTGCAAGGCCGGTGCGCTGCAAGGCAAGCGCCTCATCCATGCGACCTGCGCGCGCCACATGCCACAGATCAAGGCAGCCGGGGGCCCAGACATTCGGGAAACAGTCAATCAGCCCGTCAGCCCCCGCCAGCACGGCAGGAACCCCAAAGACCGACGAAGGCCCGCAAAACACCCGCGCCCGGTCACGCACGCGCAGCAAGGTTTCGTGAAAGTTGCGCCAGTCGCTGGAACTTTCCTTGATTGCCACGATGTGATCCATATCGACCAGCCGGTCGGCGATGGCAGGGGTGATCGCGTTCCCGGCATTTCCGGGAATGTTATAGACCATGATCGGCATGCCCGAAGCTGCAGCATCAATCGTCTCGTAATGGGCAATGATCTCGCCTTCGGTCAGATGTGCGAAATAGGGCGGCATGACCAGAACCCCGTCCGCGCCCGCCTCACGGGCCGCATGGATCTGCTCGATAACCTCTGGCGCGCGGATGGCCCCTGTACCGATGATCGCAGGCCCCCTTCCACGCAGGGCCTGTACGGTCAAACGAGCAAGCTCGCTGCGTTCGGCCATGTTCATTGCCCAGAATTCACCCGTGCAGCCCGCCGCGACAATACCGGTCGAACCCGCATCCATCAGCCGGTCTATATTTGCCATATACCCTGCGGCATCCAGCGCGCCATCCGAATGGAAAGGCGTTGTAATAGCGGGCATCGGCCCTGACCATGAAATACTGTTCCGGTTCACTTTCACGTTTCTCCTGAGTTTCAGATCGCGCGGGCCTGACACGCCACGCGCAAGGCACGCGGCCAGTATGGCGCCGGGCGGTTCAGTATCGCGCGCGTCTAAGCCCGCGCGTCGGCAAGTTAGGTTTGGCCATCCGTCTCGGATGACTTGTTTTCAAGAAGTCTGTTCAATCGGGGGCCGGTTTCGCCCGGGCCGAACACATGCAAGGCTGATGTATCGATGGCGAAGGCGACATCTGCGCCCATCTGCAGATCCTGCGCCGCAGTGGTGCGCGCGGTCAGCCGGATCTGTCCGGCAAATTGCAGTGTGACGATGTTCTCATGCCCCGTCTGCTCGACCAGCAGAACCTTGGCCATCTGCTCTCCGGCACCCAGGCTAAGGCTCTCTGGACGCATGCCAAGACAGGCCGGGCCGGGTTGCGCCATGTCGTTGAGCGGGCCAACAGGAACATCAAGCGACGCTGCACAGAAGCGCCAGCCGCTGCCCGCGCGGGTCAACTCGCCATCGATAAGGTTCATCGATGGCGTTCCGATGAAACCGGCAACAAAACGGTTTGCGGGGAAACGATAGACCTCTTGTGGGGGGGCAAATTGCTGCAAATCGCCGTTCAGCATGATCGCAATCCTGTCTGACATGGTCATTGCTTCAAGTTGATCATGCGTCACATAAACCATTGTGCGGCCCAGCCGGGCATGCAGCTCGACCAGTTCAGCCCTCATATAGCCGCGCAGTTTTGCATCGAGATTGGACAAGGGTTCATCCAGCAGGAACACCTTGGGATCACGCACCAGCGCGCGACCAAGCGCAACGCGCTGCTGCTGGCCCCCTGAAAGCTGACCGGGCTTGCGGTTCAGCAAGGGTGTCAGTTGCAGCATTTCGGCAGCCTTGGCGACCATCTGGTCACGCTCTGCGGCAGGAACACCCCGTTTCTTCAGGGGATAGGCGATGTTCTTTGCAACCGTCATATGCGGATAAAGCGCATAGGACTGAAACACCATCGCGATATCGCGCTTGCCCGGAGCCGTGTCATTGACCACCTTCCCATCAATACTGATGGTACCGCCTGTTGGAAATTCCAATCCCGCAAGCATCCGGAGAGTTGTCGTCTTGCCGCACCCGGATGGCCCCAGCAAAGACACGAATTCCCCGGAGCGGATGGTCAGATCCAGATCGCGGACGGCCGTAAACGTTCCGAAGGTCTTTTGCACATTTGAAAACACGACATCAGCCATGATTATCCTTTCACACCGCCAGCGCCGAAGCCGCGGGTCAGATAGCTTTGCAGAAAGGCGAATACGATGATCAGCGGCACACTCATCATGACCGACGCGGCCATCAACAGCGACCATTCGATATTGAAAGACGAAACCAGCATGTTCATCACGCCTGTGGTGAGCGGACGCGCACTGTCCGAGTTGATCAGCACCAGCGCGAACAGGTATTCATTCCAGGACAGAATGAAGGTGAACAAAGCCGTCGAGATGATCCCCGGCAGCAATTGGGGCAGGATCACGTCCCAGAACGCCCCCAGCCGGCTGGCACCGTCAACCAGGGCGGCGGATTCCAGGTCTTCCGGGATACCCGCCATGAACGAGCGCAGCAACCACAGCGCATAGGGCAGTGCGAAAGTGGTATAGGCGATCACAAGGCTGAGAATGCTGTTTGCCAGTCCAAGGGTCACGAGCATCAGATATAGCGGGATGATCAGCACCACCGAGGGCAGCAGATAGGTGAACAGGACCAGAAAGGCGAGGCTCTCTCGGCCGCGATAGCGAAACCTCACCAGCGAATAGGCCCCAAGCGTTGCGATACTGACCACTGTCACCGTGGTCGCAACTGACAGCACAACCGAGTTGCGGAAATAGATCAGGAAGTTTGTCTCTTTCAGCAGGCGCCAGTAATGTTCGAAAGTCACCGTTTCGGGCAAGATCGTGGGGGGACGACGGAACAGTTCGAATTGCGGCTTGATCGAAGTCACCACCATCCAGAAAAGCGGGAATGCCACCGCAAGAACGATTGACCACGCAAACAGATTGAACAGGATACGGCGTGTCATCGGGACTCATCCTTGTTGCGGGTCTTGAGGACATAAACGACCATGAAAACCAGCATGATCGCCATCATCACCACGGCATAGGCCGATGCCATGCCCATCTGATTAAGCGCGAAAGCTTCCTTGTAGACCAAGAGTGGCAGCGTCTGAGTTGTGATCAGCGGCCCGCCCCCTGTCAGCAGGAAGATCAGGTCGAATTCCTTGAAGTCCCAGATCGCGCGCAGCAGAATTATGACCACGAGAACTTCGCGCAGCTGTGGCAAGGTGATGTCGAAGAACCGGGCAATCGGACCAGCACCATCGATCTTCGCGGCTTCATACAATGGCTCCGGGATGGTCTGAAGCCGCGCAAGAACGGCTATCACCACAAACGGAAAGTATTTCCACGCGCCCACAAGAATAACCGAGATCATCGCGTTTGGAGAGCTTCCAAGAAAATCGAGCGGCCAGTCGATCAGGCCAACGGAGATCATCAGATGGTTCAGGATTCCATAGAGATCGTTGAACAACCAGCGCCAGACCAGCACCGCGACAACCGTTGACACGAAGTAGGGGAAGAGGATCAGACTGCGTGCAAGGCTTCGGAACCAGAGATTCTGATGCAGCACAAGTGCCATGGCCACGCCAAGAAGGATCTGCAATGTCAGTGTTCCGATGGTCCAGACCAGCGTGTTGCGCAGCGAAATCCAGAATTCAGAGCGCTGGAACAGACGCTGATAGTTTTCCAGTCCGACAAATGATCCCTGCAATGTCGGCGTAAAAATCTGAAACAGGGACAGATAGATCGCCGAGAACAGCGGATAGACGATGACGGCGCAAAACACCAGGATCGTGGGCGCAATCAGGATTACGCCAAGCATCGCATAGCGACGCTCCAGTGGCGTGGCGGTATTTGGGCGTGACATTGTGTTCCTGTGATCTTTGAGTTTGGGGGGCGATCAGGTCTGACAGCCCCCCAATGCGGGTATCAACCGGACACGATTTCCGCAATTGCGCGCGATGTATCCGACAATGCCGCATCGACATTATCCCCGTTCAGGACAACACGCTGCACCAGATCGGCGATCGGACCAGCGTTGATCACCTCGCCGGCCTTTTCGTTTGATTGGTGTTCGGCGCTCTCATATCCGAGGTTGAATCCACCGGCCGCCGCCTGTGCCATCAACTCGACCTCGTCACTATAGGCGCGGATGATGTCGTTATCCTGATAGCGCGGATCATTGTTGATAGACTGCAGCACCGGCAGAACATGGCCAGGCGCGGCATGCAATTGCCGGATGTACCCTTCAGGATCAAACAGGAAGGCCGCAAACAGTTTCGCTGCATCCTTGTTGCGTGATTGAGCAGGGATGAACACGCTGGGGAAGTCGTTGAAGGTCCAGGGTGCGATGTCAGTGCTCAGCCGCGGGTAGGTGGCACAGGTGATATGCTCGGCGATTGCAGGGTTTTGAAGCACGGCATTCACAAGCACGCGGCCGGTATAGATACCGGTGGCTGTTGCCCCCGATACGAAGGCTGTCAGCGACTCGCCCCAACTGTAGTTTGTTGCACCCGGAGGGCAGAATTCGCGCATTTCGCGATAGAATTCCAGGGCGGCACGCGTGCCGTCGTTGTCGATATCGACCTCGAGATCCGGGGTGAAGACATGTCCGCCCGCCCCATGAATGAAGCCCGTGAAAATCAGCGATGTCATGGTGTTGCGCCCGAATGGCAACGGCGCGCCAAAGGTGCCGCGGGTCTGCATCGCGGCACAGGCCGTGCGCAACTCGTCCCATGTCTCTGGGATCTTGTCGATATTTGCCTGTTCCATCAGGTCGCGCCGCATCCAAAGCATGTTGGCCGCCGAGTTTCCGATCCCCGTGCCGCAATATTGGCCATCGGCTGCGCGGAAAACGTCATTCGCGCCGGGATAGAAATCGTCCGCACCAATGGCTGCGATCACATCATCGAAGGGCTCTATCAATCCGTTTGCATAATAGCTCTGGACAGCAAAGGACGGCAGATGCGTGACGATATCAGGCACCTGCCCAGAGGAGAAGGCCGCTGCCAGTTGCGGGGCATAGCCTTCATCGGACGTCATCTCGAACGTCACGCGAATGTCCGGGTGCAGTGCGTGGAAGGCCTCTATCTGATAGGCATAGGCGGCAAGTTGCTCCGGTGACCCCTGCGGCGACCACCAACGCAGGTTTACAGTCTGCGCAAAGACCTTGCCCGGCAATGCGCCGACCGCTGCCCCCGCCATCAAGGCCTGCAAGGTCGCGCGGCGCGTCATTTGTGAATATTTCATATCTTTCCCCCCGGTTGCCGCACCCAGTCTGTGCGTATAGCGAACTAATGTTCGATATTTAGCCAAGTTTCACTTGCGCTTTCAAGGGGAAATTGCGATTCCAATAGCCAGCGGTGCCATTCAGGCGCATAAATTTCAGAAAACCGAAAGAAATAGAAAGAATATGCATGTCTGAAGATACAGAGAAAGCAAAGCTCAGAACGGACGGCAACCCCGCGCGCACAGGACTGATGACCGCATCGGCTGATTCGCCCGATGAAGATGGCGGGCTGAACCCGCGCGACTATGTCGGTTCGCTTGTCCGGGGACTTGATGTGCTGCGCGCCTTCAATCGGACCCGGCGAAAAATGAGCCTGACCGAAGTCGCTGCGGAGACCGGAAATACACGGGCCGGTGCGCGCCGCATTCTGTTGACTTTGGTCCATGAAGGATATGCCGTTGCCGATGGCAAACTCTTTGATCTGACACCGCAGGTGCTCGAACTCGGTTATTCTGTTCTGTCATCCAAGGGCGCCTGGGACATCGCCAGACCTTTCATCGATCATCTGTCCGAAGAGATACAGGAATCCGTATCCGCTGCCGTGCTCGACAAGTTTGATGTGGTCTATGTGTCAGGCGCACAATACCACAGGGTGATCAGTGTCGGGATCACGGTTGGCGCACGTTTTCCGGCGCATTGCACCGCGACGGGTCGTGTCCTGCTGGCGGCGCAGCCCGAAGAGCTGTGGCCGGGAATACTTCAGAATATTCCGCTTACCCCGATGACAACACATACCGTCACCGACCGGCACAAACTGCGCGCGATCCTTGAAGAAACGCGCGAGAAAGGGTGGAATCTGGTCGACCAGGAGCTGGAAATCGGGCTCGCGTCGATTGCCGTGCCATTGCGAAACTACCAGGGCGTGCTTGTAGGGGCGATCAATGTCGGTATCCCAACCGTACGAATGTCCGCAGATGAAATGGTTGAAACCATTCTGCCGCGTCTGCTTCAGACCGCGTCCAATATCTCGCAGGCGCTGAAGCGCTGACGCAGGAACAAGCCATGCCAATTGGTCGCTGATCCACGCAGCAGGTTCAGGACGCGAAGCGCAACGGCGTACAACCCGGAAAATCCTCGGATGCATCATGCCCTGCGCTGATCCGGGCCGCTGCCTGCCCAACAAGCGGACCCAGCGTGTAACCGGCGTCGCCGGGAACTGCGACAATCACCCCGGGACAATCCGGCAGGCGGCCCAGAATACTGCGCCCATCGGCCGTTGTGTTCACGCCTGCCCAGGTTCGCAAGACGCGCAATCCGGCAAGAGATGGAACAAGACGCCCAGCCAGGGCGACATTCCCCAACAGCGATTCAGGCAGAACCTCGGGAACGCGCAGCCCCCGCCCCTTCGCAGGCCACCCGCCGCCAATGACAATCTGCCCGGTTTGAAATTGCTTGAGTGTGATCGACCGTTCGGCATGCTGGATCAGGTGGTCAATCTTCGTGTCCCCTGCTTCGGTGATATTCATGTGCAATGCTTCGGCCTCTACTGGCACATGCAGGTTCATCCCCCGTGTCAGCGCCCCCGCGCCCCAGCCATTTGCAAGAATGACCTGTTCTGCACTGCATTCCGCACCATCCAGAGTCTGCACCTGCAAGCCTGCCCCGGATTTTCGTACAGCGCGGACGGTTGCCCGCGTGAACACGACCCCTGCCTGCTGTGCTGCAGCCTTCAACCGGGCATTGGCGTGCAACGGGTTCAGCTTCCCTTCATCACGGCAAAGTTCAGCCCCCAGAATATGCTGTCCCAGAAAGGGCGCCAGGCTCTCAAGTCCGGATCGATCAAGGATCTCGACATTCAAGCCGTGTTGCGCTTCGCGCGCCGCTTTTGTTTCCAGAAAGCGCAACTGCTCTGTGGTCTCGGCAAGCATCAACCCGCCATTTCGCACCATCTGAAACGGGCCGAACCGCGCTTCCAGATTATCCCAAAGGGCGACGGCACGCAGATAGAGCGGCAGCGAAGCTTCGACATTCGGCGCCTTTTCCGGGAACAGCCGGATGAACCTGCTTTGCAACTGTACATGCAGGCTTCCCGCGTTCGCGTCTGAACCAGCATTTTCGCCAGAATCCAGAACCCGCACAGACCCGCCCGCTTCGGCAACAGACAAGGCGGCGACAGTGCCGACTATTCCGCCACCGACCACAACCAGGTCAGTCCGTTTCATTCAAAACCTCTTCGGCAGACATGATCGCCCGGATACTGACAGGCTTAATCGGCACGCGCGGGGCGAAAAAGCTGGTGTCACCGGGTTTCTGACCCGTCGCCTGGGCCATCAGCCGGACCGCGACCGGGCTGCAATACCGGCCCTGACACCGCCCCATTCCGGCCCGTGTCG
>SKWJ01000244.1 GCA_007128995.1 Paracoccaceae bacterium | reverse complement strand
TCAGGACTGTCGTGGTTCCGAATTCATCATTCACATCAAGGATGAAGCGGCACATATCCTCTTTCTCTTCGACATTCATGCCGGCCATGGGTTCATCCAGAAGCAGAATTGCAGGTTCCGCTGCAAGCGCGCGCGCCAGTTCGACCCGCTTTTTCAGTCCATAGGGAAGGCGGGCCACCGGCGTCTTGCGGATATGCTGGATTTCCAGAAAGTCGATGATCTTTTCGACCTGCTCGCGATTCTCGTGTTCTTCGCGGCTTGCACGGCCCCACCATTTCGCCTGTTGCAGTATATTCGCCTTCATGTGATGCAGACGTCCCGTCATGATGTTGTCAAGGACGCTCATGCCTTCGAACAGGGCGATATTCTGAAATGTTCGCGCGATTCCCTGCCGGGCGACCTGATAGGGGCGCATTCTCGGCCGTTTGTAGCCCTTGTAGATAACCTCGCCCTCTTGCGGGTGATAGAATCCAGAGATGACATTCAGCATCGAGGATTTTCCCGCACCGTTTGGGCCGATGATTGCGCGGATTTCCCCCCATCGAATATCGAAGCTGATATCCTTGATTGCGACCACCCCCCCGAAACGCAGGGTGATGTTACGCATCTCCATGGCCACGCCGCCGATCTTGCGACCATCCACCGTGGTGTAGCCTTCATCCGTCGCGGTATCGCGCATCGCCCCTCCCTGCCCGCTCATTCCGCTGCCATCTGTGTTGCCGCCACGCCAAAGACCTTCGCATCGCGGATTTCCAGCGTTGCTTTCAGCTGTCCCTTGCGCCCGTCCTCATAGGTGACTTCGGTTTCAGTATAGATCCGGTCCTTGCCGCCATAGAGCGCGCCGATGAGATCCGCGAATTTATCTTCCACAATCCGACGGCGCACCTTGCGGGTTCGGGTCATCTCACCGTCATCGGCGTCCAGTTCCTTGTGCAGGACCAGAAACCGGTGGATCTGGCAGCCCGACAGGATCTTGTCCTGGGCAACACTTTCATTGACCTGCTCCACATGTGCTTGGATCGTGTCCAGAACCGGCTTCAACGCTGCCAGTTCCTGATAGCTGGAATAGGCAATATTATTGCGTTCTGCCCAACTGCCGACTGCGCCGAGATCAATATTGATAAACGCCACGCAATGATCACGGCGATTGCCGAACACCACCGATTCTAGAATATTCGGAAAGAACTTCAGTTTGTTCTCTACATATTTCGGCGCGAACATGCTGCCATCGGCCATTTTCCCGACATCCTTTGCACGGTCAATGATGCGCAGATGTCCTGTGCCTTCCTCAAAGAAACCGGCATCCCCTGTCGCGACCCAGCCTTCCGGATCCTTGGTCGAGGCCGTACTCTCGGCGTTTTTGTAATAGCTCTCAAAAGTGCCGGGCGAGCGGTAGAAGACTTCGCCATTCTCGGCAATTCGTACCTCGACCCCCGGTGAGGGAACCCCGACAGTGTCCGAGCGGACCTCTCCATCGGGCTGCTGGGTGATGAAGACGCTGGCCTCGGTCTGTCCGTAAAGCTGTTTGAGATTGATCCCGAGAGCGCGATAAAAATCAAAGATTTCGGGTCCGATTGCTTCACCCGCAGTATAGGCCACGCGGATCCGGCGCAGGCCAAGTGTGTCTTTGAGGGGACCATATACCAGCAGATCGCCAAGCCGGTACTTAAGCCGCGCACCCAGACCGACAGGTTTCTTGTCAAGAAGCTTTGGCCCGGTATCGCGAGCATGCGCCATGAAGTGATGAAACAGGCGACGCTTCAGGGGCGAGGCGTCTTCCATGCGGATCATGACAGTTGTGAGCATGTTCTCGAAGACGCGCGGTGGCGCGAAGTAATATGTTGGCCCAATCTCGCGCAGGTCGGTCAGCATGGTCTGGGCTGATTCCGGGCAATTCACGCAGAACCCACTCCAATAGGCTTGCCCGATGGCGAAGATGAAATCGCCAACCCAGGCCATCGGCAGATAGGCAAGGATCTCATCACCCGGACGCAGCCTGTCAAATTCTGATGAGTTCTTGGACGTGACGATGATGTTGCGGTTGGACAGCACCACGCCCTTGGGCTTGCCAGTCGTCCCGGATGTGTAGAGCATGACGCAGGTGTGATCGAAGCTCAACTCGGCAATCCGCTTGTCAAGTTCCGCGCCAAGCCGCGTTTCTGCCGCGCGTCCTTCGCGCTTCAGATCTTCAAGCCAGTTCATGTGGCTGTGGTCATATTTGCGCATGCCGCGCTTGTCGAGATAGGCGATCTCCTCGATGCATTTAACGGTTTCCTGCACCTCGAGAACCTTGTCGACCTGTTCCTGGTCACCGCAAATGACGAAACGCGCGCCGCAGTGTTCGAGGACATAAGCCATCTCCTCGGCGACTGCGTCCTGATAAAGTGGAACCGGGACTGCACCGACTGATTGCACTGCAACCATGGCCCAGTAGAGCGCTGGCCGGTTACGCCCAATGATCGCGACATAGTCCCCGCGGCGTATATCGAGCACCAGAAACCCCAGCGCCAGCGCCCGCACTTCCGCCTGTGTCTGACCCCATGTCCAGAATTGCCAGATACCGAATTCCTTTTCCCGGTACGCTGTCTGCTTCCCGAATTGGGCGGCATTTCGGGCAAGAAGTGCCGGGATGGAGCAAAGTCCATCCAGCGATTCACTGGTCTGGGTCGGGATGTTCACGCGACCTCCTCCTCTGGGCAATCCTGGTTCCGACAGACAGCGCTGCCGGCCCCTCCTCTCGCGCAATCAGGCGCGGTGATTCTTGCCTCAGTTTTGCGCAATCCTTACGAATTGTAACCATGAGTGATCAGGTCTTTCCGCGCGAGGCCCAGGCGTCTAACCTTCACCAGACAGGTCAAAGGAATTCACACTCTTGAGTGATACAACACGCATCAAGCTGATGGGCGCCGGACTGAACATGATCCAGCAGGCCCTGTCGATATTTGACAGTGACTTGCGGCTTTCGGTCTGCAACCGCCGTTATCAGGAAATGTTCGAACTGCCGGATTTTCTGGTTCAACCCGGTGCTGAATTCGAAGAAACGATCCGGTTTCTGGTCACGCGCGGGGAATATGGACCTGTCGAGGATACTGAAGCGGCAGTGCGCAGCCGGGTCGAGGCCGCGCGCGCCTTCGTTCCCCATTACATGGAACGCGAGCGCGCGAATGGCCGATGGATCAGCGTCGAGGGCGCCCCGCTTCCACAAGGGGGCTGGGTTACGGTCTATACCGATATTACCGAAGTGAAGCTGCAGGAGCGCCTGCTACAGGCACATTCTGAAGAGTTGTCAGGCGAATTGCTGGCGCATGCGAAGCGACTTGCCCAGACCAATCGCGCGCTGGCGGCGTCCAATGCCGCGCTGGAACAGGCAAAGCGCGAATTGACCGAGATGGAAGCGCGCACCCGTCTGACGACCGAGATGATGCCGGCACATATCGCCCATATCGACTGTGAACTGCGCTACACTTTTTCCAATCGCAGATTGTCCTCAATCCTTCCAGGCTTGCCGCAGGATATCGTCGGGCTGCCAATGCACAAGGTGCTGGGCGTGGTCTTCGAGAAGATACATCCCTGGTTGGAACGTGCACTGGACGGTGAAAACTCAGTGCATGAATTCACACATGAAGCCAGCGGACGCAGGATACGGCTGTCGTTGACACCTGATCGGGTTGGTGAGGGACCAATCACCGGAATATATGTCATGTCGATGGATGTGACCGAGGAAGCCCAGGCCCGCGCGGCTTTGGCGCAAACGCGCAAACGCGAACTGGCGGCGCAACTCTCATCGGGGCTGGCGCATGATTTTGGCAATCTGCTGACCATCATTCTCGGCTTGCAAGGTCAACTGTCCCGACGCCAGGATCTTGCGCCGGAAATTGTGCAGGCTGTGCAGTCGACCATGGCAGCAGCACGCCGTGGCGGGGTGTTGCTGGAGCGAATCGCAACAATCTCTGGTCATCGTGAACTGCGCCCGCAGCCCACGGATCTGGCAGCATTGCTTGACGATTTGCAACTGATGGCCCGTCCGGCATTGCCTACGGAGGTCAGCCTAATTGTTATAATAGCCGAAGATCTGCCAGTGCTGATGCTCGATCAGGGTTCGCTGCAGGATTCATTGCTCAATCTGATTTTGAACGCGCGCGATGCGTTAGGTGAAACTGCTGGCACAATCATCCTTCGCGCGCACCGTGTCAGCGATACCTGGCTGGAAATCTGCATCACCGACAGCGGCAGCGGGTTCAGCGATACTGCCCTTGAAAAGGGGCTCGAACCGTTCTTCACCACCAAGGGCTGCGAAGGGTCAGGTCTTGGTCTGGCAATGGTTTATGACCAGATCACACTGTCGGGCGGCACGGTGCGACTGGCCAATGCGCCTGAGGGCGGAGCGCAGGTGACGCTGCGCCTGCCACTGAAGCGCGCAGAACCAAACCTTAGCAAGCCCGTACATGGACTGGTGCTGCTGGTCGAGGATACCGATGCAATCAGGGAAACCGTCCGCGAGATGCTGTGCGATATGGGCCATAGTGTGATTGAGGCGGCAAGTCACGATGAAGCGCTGAACCTGCTGGATCTGCCCGGTCTCGGTTTGGTCCTGTCAGATATCAATCTCGCCGGGCGTGGTTCAGGGCTTGATTTGTTGCGTGCCTGCCGTGCACGCGGGCTGTCTCGTCTGCACCTGATGACCGCATTGCCTCCAACTGACAGGCTGCGCTGCGAAGCCGCTCTGGAGTTTCCGGTGCTGACAAAACCCTTTGCCCTACCCGATTTGCGCGCAGCCCTGGAGCAGTTCTCATGACGATCCCGCATATTGCCATTCTCGATGACGAACCTGAAATACGTCAGGTTCTGTCAAATGCGCTCAAGGATGCAGGGTTTCACACCACCACCTATGCAAGGGCCACCGAGTTTGAGGCCGCGCTCAAACGCATGACGCCCGATGTCTGCCTTGTTGATCTGGGCCTGCCGGATCGGGACGGTCTGGCGCTGGTACACCGGCTGGCGCTGGAATCCGGGGCCACAATCATAATCATATCTGGACGCGCTCAGGTACAGGACAGGGTCACCGGGCTTGAACTGGGGGCCGATGATTACATCATCAAACCTTTCGACCCTGCTGAGGTTGTCGCACGCATCCGCGCAAGGCTGCGCAAGCCCGGCATTCAGCCGGAAACCCGTCAGACCTGCGCGAAGTTCAATGGCTGGAGCGCAGAGTTTGACCGCTACATGCTGGTCGCAGAGGACGGCCGCGAGATTCCATTCAGCCATGCTGAAGGCGAAGTCCTGCGCCTGTTTCTCGATGCACCCAAACGGCTGATTTCTCGTAACCAGATGCTTGACGCCCTCGGCGGGGCGGCTGGTGAAAGCTTTGACCGTGCGATGGATGTGCGCATTTCGCGATTGCGTACCAAACTTGGCGAAGACCCGCGCAACCCGCGCCTGATCAAGACGATCTATGGCGCGGGGTACATCTTTCTGGGGGATGTCAGTTGGCACTGACTCAGGCGATGGCTTTCTGTTT
>SKWJ01000199.1 GCA_007128995.1 Paracoccaceae bacterium | reverse complement strand
TGTGGCCCTGTCTGGGAGGCGCTGAATTTTGCAACTCAGGCACAATTTGACGGGCTTTGGGGCGATAAAGCCGGGCGACTGCCAGTATTGTTTTTCTTCACCAATAATTTTTATGCCATGGGCGGGCAGACATCGGGTGAGACGATGGGCTGGGACAGGCTGTCGCGGATCGGCGCGGGGCTGCATCCGCAGGCCCTTCTTGCCGAAACTGTCGACGGGCAGAACCCTCTGGCGGTGCGCGATGCTGTGGTGCGCAAGCGCGCAGCCTTGCTGGAGGGGCGTGGCCCGGCGCTTCTGGATGTCGAGTGTTACCGCATATCTGGTCACTCCACGACTGACGCAAATGCCTATCGCAGCCGCGAGGAAATCGCAGCATGGGCCGCGCATGACCCGATTGCACTGTTTTCCGATCAGTTGCAGCAGGCGGGACTGATCGCCCCGGCCGAACTGGATGAGATGCGCGCGCGCGTCGATGACATGTTGCGTGCGGTGGCGCGCGCGGCAACAGACCCGGTCATCGCGCCCCCCGTTGATATTCACGCAGATCCTGTGCGGATCGGGCGCTACATGTTCAGTCATCGCAGCGCGCCACTGCCCGAAGGAGAGACGCCAACGCTGCAGTCCCCGGATGAAAATGTGCGCCTGAAGCAGCTTCAGAAGCGGTCGCGCAAGGGTCTGGCAGAAGATGGGACGCCCCTCTCACCCCTGCGCTGCATCACCTATCGCGATGCCCTGTTCGAGCCGATCTTTGAGCGGTTGCGCCATGATCCTCGCCTGTCCGCATGGGGCGAGGAATGCCGCGAATGGGGGGGCGCTT
This sequence comes from Paracoccaceae bacterium, assembly GCA_007128995.1. GTDB lineage: Bacteria > Pseudomonadota > Alphaproteobacteria > Rhodobacterales > Rhodobacteraceae > Roseinatronobacter. The sequence continues at coordinate 4,705 of SKWJ01000199.1, read as the reverse complement.
TCGGCGTGTATCGGGGGCTTTCGGATATCTTCCCGCGCGACCGGGTGTTCAATGCGCCGATTTCCGAGGCTGCTATCGTGGCTGCGGCTGTCGGTTTCGCATTGGAGGGTGGGCGCGCGCTGGTCGAGCTGATGTATGGCGACTTTCTGGGCCGCGCGGGGGATGAGGTTTTCAACCAGTTGGCCAAATGGCAGGCCATGTCGGCGGGCGAGTTGTCCTTGCCGGTGGTGCTGCGCCTGTCCATCGGAAACAAATACGGGGCGCAGCATTCGCAGGACTGGTCGGCAATGCTGGCGCATGTACCGGGGCTGAAGCTTGCCTATCCGGCCACGCCCCATGATGCCAAGGGGCTTATGACAACTGCCCTTGCCAGCGACGACCCGGTGGTGATGCTGGAAAGCCAGCGGCTTTACGATATCGGCGAATGGTTCGCCCCTGACGGTGTGCCGACCGGGCATTTTGCGATGCCGTTCGGCCAGCCTCAGATCCGGCGCACAGGATCCGATGTGACCGTCCTCACGCTCGGGCCGGCGCTTTATCCGGCGCTGACGGCCGCAGAGGATCTGGCCGAAATGGGCATCTCTGCCGAGGTGATCGATGCCTGCACGCTGGTGCCTTTCGGCTACGATCTCGTGCTCGACTCGATCCGGCGCACGGGGCACTTGCTGGTCGTGACCGAAGCCTGCGAGCGGGGCAGCTTCGCCATGACACTTGCCGCCAATCTGGGCCGCTTTGGCCATGCATTTCTGCGCGCTGCGCCGAAAGTCCTTGGCACGCCTAACTGGATCGTTCCGGGGGCAGATATGGAAGATACCTATTTCCCGCAACCCGGAGATATTGTCGATGCGGTTTGCGTGGACCTTTTGGGCCGCGACAGTACAAACCGTCGTGGGCTGCGTGGTTGGGATGAATTGGAACTTGCGCGCATGGGTCTGTAACCCATCCGCCCGAACAGGAGATCAGCATGGATGTAACGCTTCCAAAACTGGGCAATGACGTTCGCGAGGCCGAGATCGACAGTTGGCTGGTCGCAGCCGGGGACCGCGTCACCAGTGGCATGGCCATCTTGCAGGTGACGACACCGAAACTGGTGATGGAGATAGAGGCCCCCTGCGATGGGGTGCTTGCCGAATGCCTTGTCGAGCCAGGTGATATTGTCGAAGTCGGACAGGCCCTTGGACGGATCGACGCGGCATGACCCGGACAGAGGTGGTCGAAGGCATAGCGACCGCCATGCGCCACTGTGGCGCCGCTGCAGGCAACCCGCCAGTGCTTGGCGTGCATGGTTTTGCCGCCGACATGTCGGTCTGGATGCTGCTGGAACCGGCGCTGGGCACACAGGTTTCGCTGACACTGATCGATCTGCCTGCGCATGGGGCCTCGGCCGCGATGGTGCCCGAAGGGGGTCTGTCAGGGTTTGCAGCCCATCTGGCGGGCGTGATGGATATCTCCAGCCCCTCTTCGGTCTGGATTCTGGCGCATTCGTTTGGCGCGGCCGTGGCGTTGCGCGCGGCTGCGTTGCGGCGCGCGCAGGTCGCAGGCTTGATCCTGATTGCGCCTGCCGGGCTGGGCACGCCGGTCAATCCCGATTTTGTTGCCGAGCTTTGCGCCGCACCTGATGCCCGTGTCACGCGCACGATCCTTGGCCAGATGCTTGCACGGCCAACACTGGTCACTCCGGCCATGGCTGAGGGTGTTTTCGCGCAGGTGCAAGATCCGCGGCGCGGCGCTGCGTTGCGGCAGGTGGCGGACATGCTGCCGGGACTTGATGCTGCGCTTGCCCCTGACTTGCCCCATCTGGCCGATCTGCCCATTCATGTCATTCGGGGCGCGCTTGACCCCATAATTGCGCCGGATAATCCGCTGCCAGCCTCATTGGCCATGGCAAAGCTGCATATGATTGAAAACGCAGGCCATCTGCCGCAGCTTGAGGCCCCGCGCCCGACGCTGGCAGCGATCCGTGCCGCAATCGGGCTGCCACAATGAGCCTGTCTGGCGACCCGCGCAGCCTGCGCCTGCGGGCCGCGTGGCTGGCGCATGGATATGGTTTGACACAGGCGCAGATCGCCGAGCGGCTGGGCGTGAGCCGCGCCACCATCAACCGCGCGCTCGAGCAGGCGCGCTCGCTGGGGGAGATCCGCATCTGGATAGAGCAGCCGGACGGGGACCTGACGCCGCTTGCTCTGGCTGTCGAGCAGGCACTGGGGATCCCCGAGGTCGTGGTTGTGCCTTCGGGGCCGGATGCGCGGCCCGAAACGGCCATCGGACTGGCGCTTGGGAAGCTTCTGTCAGACCGGATCGGGCCGCGCATGCGAATTGGTCTGGGCTGGGGGCGGACCCTGACCCATGCGCTGGATGGCTTTCAACCCGCGCTTCGGCCGGATGCCATGGTTTTGTCGCTGCTGGGCGGGCAGGTTCGGCCGGGCAGACCAAATCCGGGCGCACTGGCGGCGCGCATGGCGGCGGCGCTTGGGTGCGAAGTGGTTTTCCTGCCAGCCCCGCTTCGGGTTGACCACCCAGATACGCGCCGACGCCTTATTTCGGAATGTGGCCTGCAGGCGCTGTTTGATCTGGCCGAACAGCTGGATATCGCGGTTTTTGGCGCGGGGGATCTGGGTGCCTCTCTGGCGCTGACCCAGATGTCACAATCCGATATTGATGCGCTGCGCAACCAAGGTGCTGTGGGCGAAATTCTGGCGCAGGTGGTGGATGCCTCGGGCGAGAGCGATTGTTTTGATGTCAATCAGCATGTGATGGCCGTCGGCTTGTCCCGGATCGCGCAGGCCAATGCGCGTGTTCTGGCCTGTGGCGGGATCTCGCGCGTGCCGGTCATTCGCGCCGCCCATGCCCGGATGAAACTGACGACCCTTGTGACCGATGAAGCCGCAGCGACAGCGCTTGTTGGCCCAACCATGAAGGAAGCGTGATATGCTGATTGGACTGGATCGCCGTCTGACCCCGGAATTGCTTTATGCGCTTGCCGCGATGGGGCATGGCGATCAATTGACGATCGTCGACGCCAATTATCCGGCGCATGCCGCTGGACGCGCCACGCCCTGGGGGGCGTGTGTGGATTTCGGAGGGTCCTCGATAGAAGCGCTTGATGCGATCCTCAGCGTCTTTCCGATTGATACGTTCGAGCCGCAAGACGCCCCTGTCCGGGCGATGCAGCAGGTGAACATGCCAGACAGCCCGGCAGAAGCCGTGATGGACGCGCAGCCTGTGATCCGCGCTGCAGGGCACGAGATCTGCATGACCGAGAGATTTGCCTTTTATGCGCAGGCCGCGAAATCCTTTGTCATCATCCGTACACGCGAGTTGCGGCCCTACGGCAATTTCATCCTGCGCAAGGGCGTGATCCTCTGATCCCGGCACCGGGGGCAGATGCGATTTAGGGCTGGTTCGGGCGCGATTCCGGGATGCCCGGTTCACAGGATGTTCAGGAATATAGCGTCGACACATGCATGTCGGGCTCTGACCGACCCAAAGTGTTGTGCGCAGGCAGAAACACTTGAAACAGGGCGATGCTCTGTTACGACAAGGCGACGCTTGAACGAGGAACCCAAATGACCTGTGCACCCTCATCGTTCCGCTGGGCAATGCTCGGGATGCGACGTGGCGCGGGTAAATTAGCGTCTGGCCCGCGTGCAAAGCGCCCCGCGATAGCCGCTTTCCGGCGTATCTGCCAATTCCATTCGAAAAATTTTCACCCGGCTGTTCGATCAAAAGCAAAGGCAGGCCCGGCTTCAGAGGCGCAGTGAGACACAGATGATCATTTCAGACAAACACAGATTCGTATTTGTACATATTCCAAAATGCGCGGGATCTTCGATCCGCAAGGTTCTTGCCCCCTATGACGACTATCAGGGCTGGTTTGACGGTCGCGTCGATCCCCACCCGAAATACGGTAGGCTTGATTTTGTGCATTTGCCGCTGGAGTTGCTGAAAGAGGTGCTGCCAAAAGAATATGAAAAGGTCACAACCTACGATGCTTACGCGCTTGTGCGCGCCCCAAGGCAGCGCTTTCAGTCAGCCTTTGCGCAATATGTGAAAATGTATCGGGGGATCGAGATTGCGCAGATGGACAGCGCACGGATGGAAAGTGAAATTGCGTCGCTGACCGAGACATTGAAAGCGGTTGGCAAGGTCATCCCGCCAGAGCTTATCCATTTTTCGCGTCAGGCCAGCTTCCTTGGCGATGACAGCGGCGAACATGTCAGCAATGTCTTTCCCCTGGAGCGGATCGACCACTTGTTGCAGGCACTTTCGACAAAGGTCGGCGCGCCATTGAACAGTGAGATGCGCGAAAATCAGACCCAGGTGATGCGGTTTTCTGCGCTGCGCGGACCGGTTTTGCAGGCACGGCGGCTTGTGAAGGCGGTGATGCCCAAAGCAGCGTTTGACACGCTGCGCAGTGCCGGGCGTTCGGTTCTCATGCGGCCGGTGCAGGATGAGATCCTGCCTGTTTTCAGAACCCAGTCCGTGGTCGATTTTGTCGATGAGCATTACGCTCTGGATTTCGACATCTACGCGAAAGCGCAACGCGAGCACCCGGCAGCCTGAATTTTCTGCCAGATGGCGCGGTCTGCGCGCTAGTCGCGCAGCAGCATGGACAGATAGCCCCCATAGGCGTTCTTGCCAAAGAGTTTAGCGCGCGCTTCCAGAGCGGCGCGATCAATCCAGCCATTGGCATAAGCGATCTCGT
>SKWJ01000462.1 GCA_007128995.1 Paracoccaceae bacterium | reverse complement strand
TGCCGGAACCGGAAATCACCGTTTCGCGCCGCTCAACTCGTGGCCGGATAACGCGAATCTCGATAAGGCCCGCCGTCTGCTGTGGCCGATCAAGAAGAAATACGGCAATCAGATCAGCTGGGCCGATCTCATGGTGCTGGCTGGGACGATTGCCTATGAAAACATGGGCCTGAAAACCTTTGGTTTTGCCTTTGGCCGTGCCGATATCTGGCATCCCGAGAAGGACGTCTATTGGGGATCGGAAAAAGAGTGGCTGGCCCCCTCGGACGAGCGCTATGAGAACGTGGCCGATGCCTCGACCATGGAAAACCCGCTTTCTGCGGTGCAGATGGGATTGATCTATGTGAACCCTGAAGGGGTGAATGGTCAGCCAGATCCGCTCAAGACGGCAGGGCATGTGCGTGAAACCTTTGCGCGGATGGCAATGAATGACGAAGAAACTGTCGCATTGACCGCGGGCGGCCACACCGTTGGCAAAGCCCACGGAAACGGCCGCGCGGAAAATCTTGGCCCGACGCCTGAATCTGCTGCGATCGAGGAAGCCGGCCTTGGCTGGAACAACCACAAGACACGCGGGATCGGGCGCGACACAGTGACATCCGGGATCGAAGGTGCCTGGACCACAGAGCCCACGAAATGGGATATGGGGTATTTCAAGCTTCTGTTCGGGTATGAGTGGGAATTGAAGAAATCGCCTGCTGGCGCTTGGCAGTGGGAACCCATCGACATCAAGGAAGAAGACAAGCCCGTCGATGTGGAAGATCCATCAATTCGCTACAACCCGATCATGACAGATGCCGATATGGCGATGAAGATGGATCCGGCCTATCGCGCCATTTGCGAGAAGTTCGTGGCAGATCCCGCCAGCTTTGATGACGCATTTGCCCGCGCTTGGTTCAAGTTGACCCACCGGGATATGGGGCCGCAGGAACGCTATATCGGGCCGGATGCACCGAAAGAGATCCTGATCTGGCAAGATCCGGTGCCTGCCGGTTCTTGTGACTACGATATCGCGGCCGTGAAAGCGAAGATTGCGGCAAGCGGCCTTTCCGTGTCCGACATGGTCGCAACAGCCTGGGACAGCGCCCGCACGTTCCGCAAGTCAGATTACCGTGGCGGCGCGAACGGTGCGCGCATCCGCCTTGCGCCGCAGAAAGATTGGGCTGGAAATGAGCCTGACCGCCTTCAGAAGGTTCTGGCGGTGCTTGAACCGATCGCTGCCGAGACAGGGGCTTCGGTTGCCGATGTCATCGTTCTTGCGGGCAATTATGGGGTGGAAAGCGCGGCCAAGGCCGCAGGGTTCGAGATCGAAGTCCCCTTCACCCCTGGCCGTGGCGATGCGACCGATGAGATGACTGATGCCGACTCGTTCAAGTGGCTTGAACCAGTGGCAGACGGGTTCCGTAACTGGATGAAGAAGGACTATGTCGTCTCGGCAGAAGAAATGCTTCTGGATCGCGCGCAACTGATGGACCTGACAGGCCCTGAAATGACAGTGCTTCTGGGGGGCATGCGGGCTATGGGAACAAACCATGGCGGGACAGCGCATGGTGTTTTCACCGATCGCGTCGGTGCGCTCACAACCGATTTCTTTGTCAACCTGACGGATATGGCATGGAAGTGGGTTCCCAAAGGCACAAACCTGTACGAATTGCAGGATCGCAAAACTGGTGCAGTGAAATGGACTGCAACGCGTGCGGACCTCGTCTTCGGGTCGAACTCCGTTCTGCGAGCCTATGCTGAAATCTACGCGCAGGATGATGCTGCAGAAAAATTCGTTCAGGATTTTGTTTCGGCTTGGGTCAAGGTGATGAACGCAGATCGTTACGATCTCGGCTGAGGGAATCCAGGTTTCCAGACTGGTTGCGGCGCGTCCATTCGGGCGCGCCGTTTCACGTTCCGCCGCTGCGCGAATGTCGAGCCGCGGCGGTTGGCAAGGTGTCACCGTCGCAGAGGAACAATCTGTTGTGCGATCCCCACGCTGACAAGATACAGGCTTGTCAGGATCAGGGCCCATGTGACCAGGTGCGGCTGATCAAAATTCGTCCATGCGGCCCAGCCTGCAAGCCCAGTCCAGAGGAAGGACACAGGCAGGGACACTACGCGCCACCGCTCGGTCCGAACAGGATGAATGAACTTGAGCGGCGTGAACATGGCCACGGCAAGAAAGGCCACAATGCCAAGTATCACCCAGAAATCAGGGCTTGTGGCGAAAATCACGACAGCGGCCATGTTCCAGCATGCCGGGAAGCCCTGAAAGGAATTATCCGTGGTTTTCATCCGCGTATCGGCAAAATAGAGGACCGATGTGAATGTAATGACGATGATCGCGATCCAGCCTGTCCATCCGGGAAGGAGCCCGCTTTGAAACAGGGCGAAGGCCGGGATGAACACATAGGTCAGATAATCGATGATAAGATCCAGCAAAACACCATCTATCGTGCGCGCGTTCTGCTTGACATGGTACCGACGTGCCAGCGGGCCGTCGATACCATCGACAACAAAAGCCACGACCAGCCACAGGAACATCATCGCCCAATCGCCCTGCACTGCTTCCAGAAGTGCCAGCATGGCAAAGACCGCACCCGTCGCAGTGAACAGATGCACCCCATAGGCTTTCAGCCGAAGTTCCATGCAGCACTCCTTTCGCTCGGCATCGCATGCCCCCTCTGACAAACCTCTCGCAGCAATGCAATTAGTTCTGCGCGCGCGGATGTGCAGAGTGATAAATCTCCATCAGCTGTCCTGTATCGACCGCTGTGTAAATTTGCGTCGATTGAAGCGAGGCGTGGCCCAGCAATTCCTGAACAGCGCGCAAATCACCTCCGGCAGCAAGCAGATGTGTCGCGAAAGAGTGGCGCATGGCATGGGGCGTGGCTGTTGCGGGAAGGCCAAGTTGCATCCGCGCTGCTGCCATCACCTTTGCCACATGGCGCCGCCCCAGCGGGCCACCACGAACCCCAAGGAATATCTGGCAGTCCTTGGTGACGGCATGTGGACAGCCGCGCAAATAGGCCGCCACAGCATCGCGCGCGACAGGAAGCAGCGGAACCATGCGTTCGCGCCCCCCTTTGCCAGAAACGCGCAGACTGTCGCGCAAGGGCAGGTCCCGCCCTGTCAGCCCCAAAGCTTCCGAGATCCGAAGTCCGCATCCATATAGCAGAGTAAGCACAGCCGCATCACGCAACCCTGTCCAGTCTGACGCAGTCTGAAGGGGCACAGTCGCGATCATGTCGCGCGCGTCGCTGGCGCTTAACGGGCGGGGGAGCGAGCGCTGATATTTCGGCGCGCGCATGGCCAGTATGGCAGAGATATCAAAGCTCTCGCGCTCTGCTATCCAGCGGGCAAAGCTTTTGACAGAGGAGAGTTTGCGCGCGAGACTGCGACTGCCAAGGCCTGTGGCGCGTTGGCTGGCCATCCAGGCGCGCAAATCCGTCTGTTTGATCTTGCTCAGTTGGCCAAGACCTGCGCTGCCGCCCAAATGGGCGGACATGAAGGCAAGGAACTCGCTCACATCGCTGGTATAGGCCGATACCGTATGCTCGGATGCACCATCAAGCGCACGAAGCCACTTCCCCCAATGCTGCAGGGCGTCGCGTTGTGCGGGGCTGGGCAGAGGCATGCTCATGCAAGCCAGTGGCGCATGGACCTTTCAAAAATTCCGGCAAAAAACGACAGCAGATCCGTGCCTTGGCCTGATTTGAACATATTCGGATCTTCAGACGCCATGACCAGCATGCCCCCCATGCGGTTTTCTCCCAGATCAAGCCGCATGCAGACTTCCGATTTCAAAGCCGGTGTCCCCGACCCATAGAGAAGATCGGTCTGCGGGATCGACTGGCGCAGCAACACCGGGCGTGTTGTCGGTCCACGTTCGGAACTCATATAGGTTTCGACAAATCCCGGACGCACGACCGTGATGACATTCGATATCCGCTGCAATTCAGTGTCTGCGCCAGGGTCAGGGCTTTCCAGAACCAACCGAATGGCATCGACATTCAGGATACCTGCAACGTCGGTGCCCAGATTGCGCAGGAAATCCTCGAAACGTTCGGGGTCCAGCATGTTCAGTATCGCGCGATGGATCTGGTTGGTTCCGGACAGGTTTTCATAGGCTGCGGCAATGACGGCGCGATGGGTTTCCTCCAGCCGGTCAAGCCGGGCTTCCAGCCGATCCATCGCAAGGCCGCGCAAGTCTATGATGTTCTCGCCCATGCCGCGTTCACTTGCCGTGACAAGTGAACGCATCACGTCAGTATCATCAAGTATCAGGCTTGGGTCTGCAATGATCTGAGATCGATAGTCTTGGGCCAGCTCTCGCTGGCGTGCAGTATCTGTCATGTCTTTGCCTGTCCGTTATCTGCTCGGGTTATTTGTTGCCGGACTATACCAAGACTAGAGGATTTTTTGACCTGTTTTTTCCCAGTCACGCATGAACTGTGCCAGTCCTGCATCGGTCAGCGGATGGGACGCCAGTTTGCGGATCACTTCAGGCGGGGCTGTCATGACATCGGCCCCGATGCGCGCAACGTCCAGAACATGATTGACGGAACGGATCGAAGCAGCAAGAATCTGGGTTTCAAATCCGTAATTGTCATAGACGATCCGGATATCCTCGATCAATTCGACCCCGTCCAGTGCAAGGTCATCCAGCCGCCCGATAAACGGTGATATGAAGGTTGCGCCTGCTTTTGCCGCCAGCAGTGCCTGATTTGCGCTGAAACACAGCGTGACATTCACCATGTTACCCTCGCCCGTAAGCACTTTGCAGGCTTTCAACCCATCCCATGTGAGCGGCAGTTTGACGGCAATATTCGGTGCGATTGCGGCCAGTTTGCGCCCTTCCGCGATCATTGCATCGGCTTCCAGAGCAACCACTTCGGCGGAAACCGGGCCATCAACGATGCCACAGATCTCGCGCGTGACCTCGATAATGTCGCGGCCCGATTTCAGGATAAGCGAGGGGTTCGTTGTCACCCCGTCCACCATCCCGAGATCATTCAACTCGCGGATAGCGGTGACATCTGCGGTATCAACAAAGAACTTCATCTCGTTTCCCTCCGGGTTGCGGCTTGCGTTCGAGCGCGTCATACCTGAAGCCACGCCGCGCCGGAAGCCCCCATTCCCATGCCTGTAGCCGACACACCAGATTTCTTTGATGAAGCCAGCCCCTGCGCGGTGCTGACAGCAGAGCCTGTAAACCACCTGCTGGATTATCTCGCACCCGAAGGCGGGGTCTGGTTGGGGAGTTTTGTCGAGGTTCCGCTTGGCCCCCGGCGCGTGATCGGTGTCGTCTGGGGCGCGGCGGAAGGTGTTTTCCCGCGCGCGAAATTGCGTTCGATCATCCGCGTGCTGGAAGCCGTGCCCATGCGCTCTGAATTGCGCGCGTTTCTGGCGCGGGTGGCTGAATACACGCTCACGCCGATGCCGGCCATGTTGCGGCTGGCCACCCGCGTCCCTGATCTTGCCGTTGCTCCAAGGATGCGAAAGCTGCTCTATCTGGGAGATGTCCGGCCATCGCGCATG
>SKWJ01000468.1 GCA_007128995.1 Paracoccaceae bacterium | reverse complement strand
TGAAGGGCCGGAACTGATTCTGACCTGTGACGGATTTGAACTGGCACTCTTTTTCCGCTGGTTGGGCGAGAAGCTGGGCGCCGCCGGAAATGCGCGGGATTTCCGGCTTGTGCTTGCGGAAGAAGATGGCCCCGGCGCTGTCTTTGATTTGCTCTGGCGCGGAGAACCCTTGCCGGTCGGAGAATTTGACAAATGGCTGACCGAACCATTGGGGGCAGATCTGCCGGAACTGACGCCGCGCACGGTGCTGAATGCCCATGCAACCGAGGCATGGACTGAGGCACGAGAGGGGGGCATTGCCGCAATCCGTCTGCCGATCCCGAATGCAAGGCGCGCAACACGCCGTCCATCACCCATCCAGCGAGAAGTCGTCTATGACTTCGAGCTTCTGTCCAAAGAACGCAATGCCGGGGTTCTTGAAAGCAGGCTGGAGGATCTGACCTATGTCGTATTCGATACCGAAACGACCGGGCTGACACCGTCAAGTGACGAGATTGTCCAGATTGCAGCGGTGCGTGTTGTCAACGGGCGTCGGGTTCTGCGCGAAGTCTTTGATACGCTGGTCGACCCCAGACGCCCGATCCCTCAGAGTTCGACTGATGTTCACGGCATCACAGAAGACATGATCAAAGGGGCCCCTGATATCGCCGCGGCTGGCAGACGGTTTCATGATTTCGCGCGTGGCGCTGTGCTTGTGGCGCATAATGCCCCATTCGACATGGAGTTCCTGCGCCGCCACGAAAAGGCTATTGGCGCCCCGTTTGACCATCCGGTGCTGGATACAGTCCTGCTGTCTGCCGTTGTTTATGGTCAGTTGGAACAGCATTCTCTGGACGCACTGACGGCGCGAATGGGAATCACGATACCCGAAGAAGCGCGTCATACCGCGATTGGTGATACTGTCGCAACGGCCGATGCGTTCCTGAAGCTGATCCCGATGCTCAAGGCGCGCGGTCTGCATACTTTCGGGGATGTGTTGAACGAAGTGCGCCGCCATGGTCGACTGCTGAAAGACCTCAACCCGACCAACTGATTGTGTGGCTTTTGCTCTGTCGCTGCTAGCTGACAGGTTCATATTCGTTTTCGGCCCGATTTCCGCCATTTTTCTGTTCTGCTGCAAGTCAAAGTTAAGACAAGATTAAGGAACTTTCCGGATGCTGGGCAGGTGATGCTGCACCAACGAAGGAGTCCGAGCATGCCGCAAGCGCTATTTTTGGCGGGGACGATCGTTATTTCGGCGGCATTGATCGTATCGGGATGCCTGGCTATTTTTGCAGGGTTATCGCGCCGCCGACAGGGCGTTGCGCCGAAAGAAGATGGGGCAGAGCAGGGTGCGCTTTTCATTTTCCGCGAACAGACCCTGATTGATTGCTCTGCGCGGGCACAGGCCTTGCTGCTGTCGCTTTCCGGTACTGGGACGCAGCGCGCGGAACAGAGTCCGTGGTTGATGTTGCGCGACTATCTGATCCCGCGTTTTCCCGGCATCGATGCCGCTTTGGCGGGTCTCTCGCATAAAGGCTGCGTCCAGCTTGATGCGGCAGGTGCGCCCCAGCTTTCGCTGACAGCAAGCTATCTCAACGGACTTGTCCATCTGCGCCTGTCAGATTGTTCGGACGAGTCTGCGCTGCTGGCGATGGACCGGCTGGGGTATGATGCGCTGCAGAAAGAACTGCGGACCATGCGCTTTGTCCTGCGTCACATGCCCGGGCTCGTCTGGCAGGAGAATGCGGACGGTCAAGTCATCTGGGCAAATTCTGCTTATCTCAGGGCGCTGGAGCAGGGACCGGAGGCCGAGACCATCCTCAGTTGGCCACTGCCCAAGGTTTTTGACGCGCCAAACCCGTCGCCTCAGTCCCGGCTTGCGCTGGAGCAGGAGGGCAAGACCCGCTGGTTCTCACATGTCGCGGTCACGGACGATGGGTGCACGACCCATTTCGCAAATCCGATTGATGCCGCCGTCCAGTCCGAAACTGCGCGGCGGCAAACGCTGCAGACCCTGACACACACTTTTTCTGCGCTGCCAATCGGACTTGCCCTGTTTGATTCCGACCGGCGCTTGCAGGTTTTCAATCCTGCATTGGTCGACCTGACGGGCCTGCAACCTCTCTTTCTTGCGGCCCGCCCCAGTTTCGAGCAGGTCCTCTATTCCCTGCGCGAAAGTCGGATGCTGCCAGAGCCCAAGGACTTCAATTCATGGCGTAAAGAGATCCTTGATATGGAATTGGCCGCGGAGAACGGAGATTATGCCGAGGAATGGTCGCTTGACAGTGGAAAGACATATCTGGTCACCGGGCGTCCGCAGCCTGATGGTGCGATTGCCTTGTTCATGCAGGACATCACGTCTGAAGCCACTCTGACGCGCAGCTTCCGGGCCGAAATTGACACGGCACAGAATGCGCTGGACGGCCTGGAGCAGGCCGTTGTCATTTTTGGGCTGAATGGCCAGACGTTGCTGTCCAATGCCGAATATTCAAATCTTTGGAATATGGACCCGTGCAGCGATCTTGCAGACCGGGGTTTGTCACAGGCGATTTCTGTCTGGTCAGAGGCCTGCGAGCCAACAACCTTTTGGGCACGCCTGGCGGAATTCGTCGCGTCCCGGCTGAGAGATCCCGATTCAGGCCAGCAGCGGCCGCATATCTCGGGCAGTGCAAAGCTCTTGAGTGGTGAAGTGATGCGCATGAAGGCCTGCCGTCTTGCAGGCGGCAGCACAATGCTTCTCTTCGATCTGCACAGCCCCCCATATCTGAACAGACAGGTCAAGCCCGACATAGACCGCGAAATACAGCCACAGTTGGCCGCAAGATCCGACCCCGCAGAGCCGGCGCGCGCCAGCATGCCTCCTGTGCAGGGTTCGCGAGAGGAAAACGCGCGCAAGACACGCACAGCCCGGCATGCCGGAAACCGCGTGCGCGCCTGAGCAACCCCACGGCCCTATTGCAGGCTGCGAAGGGCGTTCGGCAACACCCGCGCCAGAGTTTCAATGTCCTCTGGCCGTCCCACCGTGATCCGGATACAGCGATCCATCGGCGCGACAAATGGCATCCGCACAAATACATCTCGGGCCATCAAGGCCTGCAAAAGCGATTTGGCATAGGCCCCGTCCCTGCCGCAATCGATCGTGACAAAATTGGTTGCCGAAGGAAGGGCGTGAAGCCCGTTTTCTGCAGCAACACGCCCCAGCGCTGCGCGTGCCGTGCGCACATCATCCTGTACCTGCCGCAACCATTCCTGATCTTGCACTGCTGCTACGGCACCGGCCTGCGCGATACGGCCAACGCCAAAGTGATTGCGGATGCGGTCAAACATCGCGATCAGGGGCGCAGCCCCGAGTGCATAGCCAACCCGCAAACCTGCCAGTCCGTAGAGTTTGGAGAAGGTTCGCATACGGACAACACGTTTGTCATTGACGTTCAGTTTCGGGGCTGTTCCCTCTGGGGCCGCGTCGATATAGGCCTCGTCCAGGATCAGCAATGTCCCGTCCGGCACTGCGTCAATCATTCGCTGGACAATCCGGGCCGAGTGCCAGCTGCCCATGGGGTTGTCGGGATTGCAGAAATACAAAAGCTTTGCGCCTGTCTGTTCTGCACGCTCCAGAAGTGCCGCAGGATCTTCATGATCATCGCGGTAGGGCACCTTATGCAAGATGCCACCAAACCCCGCCACATGGTAATTGAAGGTCGGATAGGCCCCATCCGATGTGACGACCGCGTCGCCCGGCGCAACCAGAAGGCGCACCAGATTGCCAAGCAACCCATCAATACCCTCACCAACCATGATATTCTCGGGCGCTACTCCGTGATGAGTTGCCAGTGCCGCGCGCAGATGGTGGCTTTCGGAATCACCATACATCCATGCCTCGGCCGCCGCATCGCGCAGGGCGGCAATTGCTTTCGGAGAAGGTCCGAAGACACTTTCATTCGCGCCAAGCCGCGCCAGAAATGGGCGTCCTGATGCCCGCATATGCGCCTCGGGCCCCACAAACGGAACTGTGGCAGGCAAATTGGCGACAAGATCTGTAAACTGCGGTGTGTCCATGGGCCTATGGATAGGCGAGCCGTTGCGTCTGGGCAAGGGCCGCATTCAGACCGGTTGACCTTCGGACAACCGCTTCAGGAATAACTCGGCCTCTTCCAGAACTGTTTTCCGGCGGTCCGGCGCCATCCGGTCAAAGGTCCGATACATCTGTGCCATGCGCGGATTGATCTCGAATCTTTCGCGATGCCGGATCAGGAAATGCCAGTATAGAAGGTTGAACGGACAGGCCTTTTCGCCGGTCTTGTCTTTGACGCGGTACTCGCACGACTTGCAATAATTCGACATTCGATCGATGTAGGCACCTGAACTGACATAGGGCTTTGACCCGACAATCCCGCCATCTGCAAATTGTGACATTCCGACCGTGTTCGGGGCTTCAACCCATTCGTATGCATCTGCATAAACGGCCAGATACCATTTATGCAATTCGGTCGGATGCAGGCCTGCGAGCAGCGCGAAATTTCCCGTCACCATCAGCCGTTGTATGTGATGAGCATAGGCAAGTTCGCGGGTTTGCTGAACAGTTTGCGAGATGCAGTTCATCTTTGTTTCGGCGCCCCAATAGAAGGCTGGCAGCTTCCTCTGATGGTTCAGCGCGTTTCGTTGCGGATACGCTGGCCCCTCGAGGAAATAGATCCCGCGCACAAATTCCCGCCAGCCGATAATCTGGCGGATAAACCCCTCGACAGAGTTCAGAGGCGCATCACCTGCTTTGTATGCCGCTTCGACCTTCTTGCATATTTCCAACGGCAGTAGCAGTCCTGCGTTCAGATAAAGTCCGATCACCGCATGATAGAGATAGGGATCACCTTGCAGCATGGCGTCCTGATAGGCCCCAAAGTCTGGCAGGGCATGGGTGATGAAATGGTCGAGAGCGCGCAAGGCGCCTGCGCGATCAGTCTGGAATTGAAATGGACGCAGGCGGCCGAAATTATCCGGAAACCGGGTTTCAACAAGATCAAGCACTGTGTCGAGAACCGGGTCGCCCTGTGCGTGCGGCGGACCCTTGCGAAACAGATCGTCCTGAGCGGGTTTGCGGTTGTCATGATCGAAGTTCCACTTTCCACCGACAGGTTGATCACCCTCCATCAGCAGCCCGGTTTTCCGCCGCATTTCTCGATAAAAATACTCCATGCGCAGAACCTTGCGGCCATCGGCCCATCTGGCAAATTCTTCAGCAGAACAGAGAAAACGATCATCTGACAAGATCTGCAGCGTCAGCGGGCAGTCCTGTAATTCCGCGATCAGCCGCCATTCGCCGGGTTGTGTGACAAGCACTTCGGACGCGCCGAAATGATCTGCCTGACGCAGCAACTCTCCAGAGATGGAGCCGGCATTCTCCGGATCATTCAACCGGGTATAGGCCACCTGCCAGCCCAGCTCTTGCAGGTGTTGTGCGAATTTACGCATCGCTGTAAAAAGGAAGGCAATCTTCTTGGGGTGATGCGGCACATACTGCGCTTCTGAAGCGAACTCTGCCATGACGACAATA
>SKWJ01000004.1 GCA_007128995.1 Paracoccaceae bacterium | reverse complement strand
GGAAAAGGGGCCAGCAGCGGTGCCCCCAGCGCGACCAGGACATAAATCGCAATGACGATCAGGCCAAACGCGGCTGTCAAAGGCATGTCCCGCGCAGTGCTTGTCATATGGCGCGGAAGAATGCGCACAAGGCCTGCGCGGAATATCCACGAGAGCGGGATGCTGACCGCGAGCGCGCAGATCAGGAAGATCAAAACGCCCATTGCTATTTCCTCCGCATCAGACGCGGATTGGTGAGGGTCGAAAGTACATCCGCCGTCAGATTCAGCAGGACATAGGCCGCCGCAAAGATAAGCGCGATGGCCTGGACGACGGCGATATCGCGTTTCGCGACACTATCGACCATCAACTGGCCCAAGCCAGGGTAAACGAATACCACCTCGACCACGACGACGCCGGTGATCAGATAGGCGAGGTTCAGGGCGACGACATTGACGATCGGGGCCAGCGCATTCGGCAGGGCATGGCGCAGCACGATACGCAGGGGCGACACGCCTTTCAGCCGCGCCATCTCGATATAGGGGCTTGCCATCAGATTGATGATCGCAGCGCGTGTCATGCGCATCATATGGGCCGTCACCACCAGTGTCAGCGACAGCGCAGGAAGGAAGGTGACATAAAGCTTGTCCGTGAAACTCATCGCGGGCGAAAGGCGCACCATCGACGGAAAGACCCCGCTCTGCGCCAGCAGGAAAATCAGGATATATGCAATGAAGAACTCTGGAAATGAAATCGCTGAAAGCGCGCCTGCATTGGCAACCCGGTCAAACAGCGAATTGCGCCAAAGGGCCGAGAGAATACCCAGAATCAGTGCCAGCGGGACCGCAAGTGCTGCGGCATAGAGCGCGAGGAAGATCGTATTTCCCAACCGTGTCGACAACATGTCTGCAATAGAGCGTCGCGTTGCAAGCGAAACGCCAAAATCGCCCTGCAGCACCCCTGTTGCCCATGCCCAGTAGCGCACAGGCGCGGGCTGATCGAGGCCAAGCTGGCGGCGCAGAGCAGCCACGGTTTCAGGCGTTGCCGATTGGCCCAGCAGGCTGGAGGCCAGATCACCCGGCAAAAGCTCGGTCGCGCCGAAGATCACCACCGACACCACGAACAGCGTCAGCACCCCTAGCGCCAACCGCTGCAGGATCATCACGAAGACTGCCCGCATCCCTCCCCCTGTCTTATCATCCTTGCGCCCGGTCAGGGACAAGTGCCCCGCCCCCGGCATCCGGGGGCGAGGAACGTGATCAGGTGAACCACCAGCGTTCGACACAGCGGAACCCATCAAGGTTCCAATTTGCCGAAATCTGCTCGGGCGTGGCGACATTCAGCGCCGTCGCCATGACGTAGTTATTGTTCATCGGGATGATCACAGACCCTTCGAAAGACACGATTTCCTGCATCTCGTGATACATTTCACGACGCAGATCCTCGTTCACTTCCGAGCGGGCCATGACCAGCAACTCGTCAAAACGCTCATTCGACCAGAAACTGTCATTCCAGGATGCGCCCGTGGCATAGCCGGTGGTGAACATGTGGTCTTCGACAGCCCTGCCGCCCCAATAGCTGGCAACAAACGGTTTCTGCATCCAGACATTGTCCCAGTAGCCATCATTGGGTTCGCGGACCAGATTGATGTTGATCCCGGCCTGAGCGGCAGTCTCGGCAAAAAGCGCGCCTGCATCCACAGCGCCCGAGAAGGCCGCATCGGCAACATGCAGCGACACGTCAAGGCTGTCCATCCCGGCTTCTCGCAGGTAAAAGCGTGCCCTGTCAGGATCAAATGTCTTGGCTTCCATTTCTGCATGGAAATACCGGTTAGCAGGTCCAATCGGGTTGTCATTCGATACTGCCCCGTGCCCGCCAAGGATCGTATCCACCATCTGCTGTCGATCGATTGCATATTTCAGCGCAAGCCGGACATTGTTGTCGCTGAAGGGCGCGGCACGACTGTCCATCGGGAAGACATAATGCGCATTCCCGGGGATTGACAGGATATTGGCGACGCCGCGTGCTTCCAGCATCCCGATTGTGGCCGGGTCGATCTGGTCGATCAGATCCACCTGCCCTGTCATCAGGGCATTGAGGCGCGCGGCCGAATCAAGAATTGCCAGAATCTCGACCCTGTCGAAATGCCCCCTGTCGGCTTTCCAGTAATTCGGATTGCGGGTCAGTATCGCCTGCACACCGGGCTCGAAGCTTTCGACGATGTAGGGGCCGCAACCATCGGTCGAGGTCGGGTCGATCCTGCCGTCCGTGCCGGGCATGATCGCCAGATGGTAATCCGACATCAGATACGGAAAATCGCCATTTGGTGCGTCAAGCGTGATCACGACATTCTGGCCATCTGCCGCGATCTCTTGCACTGGATCAAAGAACAGTTTGACCGCAGAAGTCGAATCATCCCCCCGGTGATGATTGAGAGAGGCGATGACATCCTCCACCGTGACATCCTTGCCCGAATGGAACGTAACCCCTTGACGGATGCGGAAAACCCATGTCTGGCCATCGGTGGATTCCCAGCTCTCCGCGATTTCTGGTTTCAGCTGGCCATCAGCCCCGACTTCGATCAGCTGATTGTGGCGCGATGCGGCAAAGACCTGCGCATAAAGATTGTCCCAAAGGCCCGGATCATAGCTGTCTGTGGAATTCCCGTGTCCCAAACCTATGCGGAATGTGCCCCCCTGCTGCGGCTCGGCCCGGGCTGGGCGATACCCGGCAGGAAGGATAAGCCCGGCTGCGCCAAGCGCTGTTGCCCCTTTTAGAACGCCGCGCCGGGTCAGGCCGGTATGGGGTTTCGTGGTTTTCATCTTCGCTCTCCCTTAGTTGTTTTGCAGTTCACATGTGCATCGCCGGTTCCCCGGCCACGCCACGCGTTCAAGTAATTTGCAGCCTGCGTGTATCATGCCTGCATGTAACGGATATGCAACGCACTCGCCGCGATTTGAAAAATAAATGGCTTTCAGACACAAGATAACTCTTTTTTGACTGATCAATCAATCAAAACTGAAGGCCACTGCTTGCCACCTGACACGAAGATCCGCGATTTCGGCGTGATATGCGATACTCACGGCATGCGGCGCGATGACAATTGCATTAGTCTTGGGCCGGCCTGGGGCGCGGGATTTCAGGCCCTGATCGCCAACCGCAACGCCCCGCGCACTTTGCCCAGTCGGCCCGCCCCGCAAAAGGTTTCGTTTCAGCAAAATATTCCAAATAATAACGCAATATCAGAACCTTGATGATTTTACGGAATTTGAGTGCGCCCTGTCATTGCCCCAACCCCGAGGGTGCGAGACCCCGTGTGTCAGATGGCGAACACTCGCATGTGTGCTGACCAGATCGACCAATTACTCGGGATCACGCGCCAGTCGCCCTGCGCGCCCGCCACGGCGTTGCGTCAACAGCAATTGCCGCGCTGGAAGGTCTGCCATGACCGCGCGGCGCGCCTCGGCGCTCATCCGTGACCATTGGGTGATCTCGTCAATACTGCGCAAACATCCTGTGCACAGGCGCGCCGAGGGATGTATGACGCAAATATTGATGCATGGGCTTTCGATTTCGTCTCGTTTCCAGATCTGATCTGTCATGTACATGCCGCCATTTGTACGCGAAACATAGGTTTCAGAAAACAAATCGCCAGTCCGCAGATCATTGCGCGGCATCCTTCTCACGCAGGATTGCGATTCGGTCCAGCGCGCCTTGCAAGATCACCCCTGCCGCCACATGATCTATCACCTCGGCCCGTTTGCGCCGCGACATATCGGCTTCCAGCAAGACGCGTTCGGCAGCGACCGTTGACAAGCGCTCATCCCAGAACCCGATCGGCAGATCTGTCATCGCCGACAGGTTGCGCGCAAAAGCGCGGGTCGACTGACACCGGGGGCCCTCTGACCCATCCATATTGCGTGGCAAACCAAGAATCAGCCCGCCGATCTCGCGTTCAGTGACCAGAGACAGAAGCGCCTGGGCATCGAGTGAGAATTTCTTCCGCCGGATCGTGCTGAGCGGCGTTGCAATCGATTGCATCCTGTCTGACACCGCAACGCCGATCGTCTTTTCACCAAGATCGAGGCCTGCCAGAGCGAACCGTGCGCGAGCCTGTGCTGCGAACTCGTTGAACGGATCGAAAATGGCCATCAGGGCACCTGATCTTGCAGAAAGGGTGCTTCCGGCGCAGGTGTTTGCAGATCTGCCCCTTCGGCGGCAGCATTTATCTTTGCAAGATCCTCTGCGCGCGCGGCAAAGACCGTCCGCGCTTCCTGCAATATAGCGACCGCCTCGTCATCGCGCCCGAGAACGCCCAAAGCACGAATCAACTGTGCCCATTCGTCTGCGGTTCCGCCATCATTTCCCAGACGGGCGAGCAAGCCATCAACCATCCCGGTGATCATCTGGTCGCGTTCCTGCGGGGAAAGCTGCTCTGCTGCGTCCAGATCAAACTCGGGTGCCGCAGCAGCACCGGCAGGGGGCGGACGCGGTGGAAGCTGGTAGCGCGGTTCACCGGATATGCGCGCAAGTTCTGGCAAGGCCGACCGTATCTCGGGCATCCATGGGGCATCACCGGGGCTGATATCGTGCAATCTTCGCCAGATCCGGAACGTCATGTCGGGGCGTCCGGTCTGAGCGTAAAGCCGTCCCGAAAAATACAAGGCAACCCCGTTGACGGGATCTTGACGCAGTATCTGTTCAATCACCGTCTCTGCCTCGGGTGATACGAAACCGCCAGCGGCGATGACCTTCAGATCAAGCAAATAGGCACGATCATCGGCGCTTGCAGCGTCAGCCCGCAGTTCAAGTACACGCTGCTGCGCCTCGATCGCCGCGCGAAAATTGCCAAGGCGTGCTTCATTCTGCGCAAGAAGGCTGAACCCGGTCACATCAAGTGGACGATCTGCGAGCGCCGCACGCAACTGAGCGACCATCGGTTTCAGTTCATCGCGTCCGTCAAATTCGGCACGGTCTGGAAATGCCTCTGCGACCTGCGCTTCCAACGTTGCCTGATCCGGCCGTGTCCGACGGACTTCATCCGCATCGGCATGACGCTCCAAAAGCGGCATGTCCCGATACCCTGTTGCACCAATCTGAAGATAAAGCGCGCCGCTGCCGATGATGGCCAGAACAATGACGCCAAACGCTACATAGCGCATCCGGTCAGGCGCAGGTGCACCCGCCCTGCGCGACATGCTGTCCTTGTCAAGATCAAGGATACGGCGCGATATTTCCAGTCGCAACCGCTCTGCCTCTGCCTCGCCCAATGTTCCGCGGGTCAGGTCCCGCTCGACTTCTGAAAGCTGGTCGCGATACACTTTCATAGCGCGCTCGGCACCATCTGCGGCGGCAACCTGCGAAGAACGCGCCATTGCCCGTAGCAGAATGATACCGACAAGCAGCGCAATAAGTATGAAACCGGCCATTTGCACGAATGTGCTCATTTTTCCTCCTGCGTCGTGACATGTATCTAGACTCTCTTGGCGCAGGGCAAAAGCGCTAAACCCGCAAAACAAGCACACAAAGCTGCAAGCCGCGACGCCAAGTCGCAGTGCCGGATTATTTC
>SKWJ01000139.1 GCA_007128995.1 Paracoccaceae bacterium | reverse complement strand
GCAACAACGAAATGCCGGAGAGAGCATGCACCCTGTTTCCGAGGCCGCCCCCCCCCTTCTGCTGCCCCCCCCTTACACATTGCACCGATCCGATTCGCCTGACGTGCTGGCGCGCGCCGTGTCGCTTGCGCCCGAGCATGGTGCGGGGACTCTTGTGGTATATCAGGGTCCCGGGCTTCTGGCGTTTGCCGTGGTGCTGGAGCCGGACCAGCAACTTGAGGTCGCGCAGATGGCATTCGCGCTGGGCATGGTCGCGCTGGCGGATGCGCTGGCAGCACATTGTCCGCCCGAGCGCAGCGTTCGATTGATCTGGCCTGATGAGTTGCGATACGACAAGGCGCGCCTTGGAGGTGGATTGTTTGCCATCCCGCCTGATACAGAGGCGCAAGATGTGCCTGACTGGATGGTCTTTGCTGCCGAACTTGTAGCGGATCGCGACACTCTGACAGAACCGGGGCAGCACCCCCACTCGACATCACTGAAGGAAGAGGCATTTGATCCGGCAGAGGATATCATTGCCACATTTGCCAGCTACATGATGCTGTATTTTGACAGATGGGCACATGACGGGCTCGACGCGGTGACGAATCGATACCTCATGCGGGTTGATCCGCCGCTTTTGCGTGGCGTGCGGCGCATTGAGGTGGATCGGCTGGTGGAAGTCACCCCGTCTGGCGGGGGGAGACGCTCGGGCCCCATGCTGTCGGAATTGAACGCCTCTGGCTGGCGGGATCACAAGGGACCAAGATTGTGATACGGTTGCCGCGCACCATTCAGCTTGATCCCTCCGACAAGGTTGTTTTCACCTGCGCGGCTGCGCCGGGCGAATGGGCCGTGACGGGGACATTCCTGTTCTGGGGGCGTTCCCCCGATAGCCTGTCGCGCAAGGAAGCGATTGCATTTCGTTCGGGATTTCTGGGCGTCGAGAGTTTCGGCCATTCGACCCTCGTCACAGTGCAGGAGGCAACCCCTTCGGAACACGAGGTACTGGTTGATGCTCTTGCACGGCAGCTTGTGGCGCATCTTGGTGCCCCATCCCTTGAGGTGGCGCGTCCGGCTGCACAGGAAGAAGTGGCCCTTATCGCAAGCCTTTGTGCGGACCATCCGCTCAATACATTGATTGCGCTGCATCGCCGGCACGAGCAGGGCGCGATCCGCGAACAGTTTCGGACCCTCAAGCCGCGCGATGAAACCGCCTTTTCAGGCGGACATCTGCAAGGCCATGATCGCGCCTTCCATTTCGTCGAGGAAACAGACGATAACGCAGAAGGGCATCTGGATATCTTCGCACTTCGGGAGAAAGAGTAATGCCTGAGTTCTGGGTGGCATCGGGCCATCATCTGACGCAGCTTGACGCTGCGGGGCGAATGCTCGTGACGGATGAGTTGATCCTTGCCTGGCTCGCGCGACCCGAGGTGCTGCCTCCGCCCGAAGCCTGCGACGCCGAGCGCATGCTGCACAAAAAACTGTTGTCGCACCCCCGCGCCAAGGTTTCCGAGATGGAACTTATTGCGATCAAAGACCGGGACGCAGTGGAGAACTGGCGTTTGCTGTTGGGCTTGCGGGATCGTCTGATCGCCGCTGGCACGATCGAGGAAGGCTATGCCCGGATCGTACGCGAGCGGGTCAGCCTGCCGGTGGTTTTCATGAACCAGCTGGTCCAGCTGGTGCTCCGGAATGCCTTGGATGGATGCGATGACCCGCAGATCTTGCGCGCGGCAGAGTGCTTTTTCCGACCGCAGCGCAGCCACATCAAGGATGACAAGCTTCTGCTTGCGGATGAAGAACTGGTGCAGCTTCACGAAAATGAGATGCATGCCTCGCCGCTGACCGCTATGTTCTCAGGAGGGATAAACAGTCTGGATGTGCTGGGGGGCGGCAATGAGTGGACCTATTGGTCCCGTTCCGATGCGCACACGATGGTGCTCAATTTCGGGGGCGACCCAGAGGCAAGACGCGGTATGGCAGAAGCGATTGGCGCATTTATCCGCCACATGCTGGGGCTGGAGTGCCGCGTCATTCCCCAGACGCAGGTCGAGAATATCGATCTGCACTGGTTTGTCGGGCTGGACCCGGCCGGAACCGCGATCGGAAATGCGATCTGGAAAGGGCACCACCCTCCGGCGACACTGGTGGGGCTGTTTCGTCTGGACGTAATGGAACACGACCGCATCGCGCCGGCGCAGCAAGGGCACCCGATCTGGCTGATCCTTGGCGTTGGAGATGATGGTGGTGTTCGCATCAAACCGCAAAACCTGCTGACTGGCCTGCCGCTGG
Source organism: Paracoccaceae bacterium (assembly GCA_007128995.1). Lineage (GTDB taxonomy): Bacteria > Pseudomonadota > Alphaproteobacteria > Rhodobacterales > Rhodobacteraceae > Roseinatronobacter. The sequence continues at coordinate 3,288 of SKWJ01000139.1, read as the reverse complement.
CAGAGCCTGTCCTGAACTGAGGATAATCGACCATGCCACAGGACGTCATGCGTGTATCGGTTTTGGCCGTCAGGCGACCACCAGTGACCCGGTGGGGTGCAGGAGAATTGCGCCCGTTGGCTGTCTTGTCGCAAGAACCAGAGACACCTGCGAATACGCTGATTTCGACGGAGAACGGGATCGAGACCTGGTATCTCGGGGGACGGGATCTGGTCTTGTACTCTGGCGATACCGCTCATCATCGCGATAACCTCAATTCGGGGACGCCATCCATCTGGGTTGCCATACGGGGGCAGTCACCGGAACGCGCCGAGATCATCAACGTTACAGCCGATCCTTACGAAGGCGAAGGCTATGCATCTGATCAGGATCTGATCGTCGAAGCCGTGCCCATGCCTGGAAATGTGCGCGACCGTGTCGCAGCCTTCGTGACGACACATCACGTGGAGATTCCTTTCAAGAAGCGAAAGCGCCTTCCAGCAGACCCGAATGCGATGACCGCGCGCGCCCCGCGCATATTGCAAGACGTCGATAAATGGGTCAACAATCCGCGTCGGAGGTGATGATGGCCAAGCCCCCACAAAACGAACCAGCCGCCGAAGGCTCGTTTCTGAGCCGGTGGTCGCAGCGCAAGCGCATGGCTGCGGCCGAAATCGCCGACGACACTGATCCGCAACGCGATGCGGCGCAAACTGCAACGCCGGAACCTTCGCACGACCCCCAAGATGTCGATACCCTGACCGAAGAAGAGCTTGCGGCCCTGCCTGCGCCCGAGACTTTCACACCGGAAACAGACATACGTCCCTTCTTGCGAAAGGGCGTTCCCCAGTCGATGCGTAACGCGGCACTTCGCAAGATGTGGCTTCTTACACCAGCGATACGCGATCACAATGATCCGGCGGTTGATTACGCCTGGGACTGGAACACACCCGGTGGCGTTCCGGGCGATGGCGCAGCGCCATCAGTCGAACGCGCGGCGCAAATGCTCAAGGATCTGGTTACGCCGCGCCATAAGATCTTGCAGGACGACGATCACGCGCGCGCAGAGGGATCAATATCGAAAGCTGATACCCCGGATGATTGCGCCGAGACGATAGGTCCAATCCCGCCAGAACCAGCGCGGATATCCTCCAAACCCGTTGTCGCGTCAGCAGATTCGACTGAAAGTGCCGCATCTTCGACCGAAGACACCCCTATGCCCGCGTTGCGCCGGCACGGTGGCGCGATACCGCATTAGACTTTGGTCGTAGATCCCTGTCAGGTGAAATGTCGGATAGGGCTGGACAGACTTCCTGAGTGGCGTTACTTTTTGCATACCACTGTATATAAATGCAGTAAGCGCCAACGGGACAAAGAGCACAATGTCAACCAGCCAGCCCGCGAACGGGCCAGCAAGTGATCCGGTAGATGCGGCCCGAAGCCAGCAATATGCTTTTCTGGCGCGGCTGCTTGCAGCACCCCCAGATAGGGACCTGCTGGCGCAGATTTCCCAGCTGAAAGGCGACGAAACGGCATTGGGCCGCGCCTTCACAGCGCTGGCTGATGTCGCGAGATCGGCTGACCCGCGATCCGTAGAGCGAGAGTTTTTCGAGCTCTTTATCGGGGTCGGGCGCGGAGAACTGCTTCCCTACGCAAGCTTTTATCTGACGGGATTATTGAACGAGCGCCCGCTGGCTGAATTGCGCGGTGATCTGGTGCGTTTGGGCGTGGCGCGCCCGGAAGGACGACATGAGCCAGAGGACCATATTGCGCTGCTCCTAGAGGTAATGGCGGATTTGGCGAGTGGTGAGATCTCGGTTTCGTCCGACCTGCAAGCAGCGTTTTTCAACAGGCATATAGCGTCTTGGGCGACACAGTTTTTTGACGATCTCGCAATCGCGCCAAGCGCAAGGTTTTATCAGCCGCTGGCCGAAATCGGCCGGCTTCTGACAGACATCGAGTCGCGCGCCTTTTCGCTCGCGGCTTGACCGATATGGACGTGGAATTGGGATGACGCAGCACGGTGACTGCCTAGTCCAGCCAGATGGGAGGGGTCCGATGGCAAAAGAGAAACACAATCCGATCAGCCGCCGTGCGTTTTTTGGCGTCGCGGCGACAGGGGCTGCCTCTGCAGCGGCTTTGACAACAGGGAGTGCCCGGCCGAGCTTTGCTCAGCAAACCGGGACTGAACGGACGCGCGCGCGGTATCAACTGACCGAACATGTCGAAACCTTCTACCGCACCAATCGCTATTATCCTCGGGGGGAAAACTGATGCTTGTCAAACGCAGAACCCGTGAAGCGGCATCGACAGGTCGGTTGTCGCAGCTTGCTGCAGGTGTTTCCGCCAAGCCCCTTGATCGCCGCAGTTTCCTGCGCGCGTCGGGTCTGACTGTTGGTGGACTGGCCGCGCTTTCGACGCTTGGCGCCGGAATGACACGGCGGGTTGAGGCTGCAGGCTTCACCGACATGAGCCAGCCCATCGAGGTCAAGACCAACATGTGCACGCATTGCTCGGTCGGCTGTACTGTCAAGGCCGAAGTGCAGAATGGTGTTTGGGTTGGACAGGAACCAGCCTATGGCAGCCCGATCAATCGCGGAACGCATTGCGCGAAAGGGGCGTCCGTACGCGAACTGGTCCATGGCGACCGCCGTATCAAGTACCCAATGAAAAAGGTGGGCGGCCAGTGGCAGCGCATTACATGGGAACAAGCGCTGGACGAGATCGCCGAGAAGATGGGCGAGATCCGAGATAACTCGGGCGCAGATTCGGTTTATCTGCTCGGCTCGGCCAAATTCTCGAATGAAGGCGCATATCTTTTCCGCAAGTTTGCCGCCTTCTGGGGAACCAATAACGTAGACCATCAGGCGCGTATCTGTCACTCGACGACAGTTGCCGGTGTGGCGAATACCTGGGGGTATGGCGCCCAGACGAACAGCTATAACGATATCCGCAATGCCAAGACTGTTGTCTTCATGGGCTCGAACGCAGCAGAGGCGCATCCGGTGTCGTTGCAGCATATCCTTGAGGGCAAGGAGACACAGCGCGCGAACGTAATCGTGCTGGACCCGCGTTTCACGCGGACGGCGGCACATGCGACCGAATATGTCCGCTTCCGTCCGGGTACGGATATTGCTGTGATTCACGGCATGCTCTGGCACATTTTCGAAAATGGCTGGGAAGATACAGAATATCTTGCGCAGCGTGTCTATGGCATGGATCAGGTGCGCGAGGTGGTGAAGGATTACACGCCGGATGTGGTCGAGAATATCTCGGGCATTGACGGAGAGACGCTGAAGCGCGTGGCCG
>SKWJ01000517.1 GCA_007128995.1 Paracoccaceae bacterium | reverse complement strand
ATAACTCGCAGCATGACCTGACGGATGGGCTTGCATGTTCCCGCGCAATATAGTTGCGTGCCCCGAATGTGCAATTTGAGGAGTGGTCATGCGCGTTGGTCTTTATCCGGGAACTTTTGATCCGCTGACATTGGGCCACCGCGATATCATTTCGCGCGCGACACAGCTTGTTGACCGGTTGGTGATCGGGGTCGCCATCAATCGCGACAAGGGACCGCTTTTCAGCTTGGAAGAACGCGTGGCGATGATCGAAGCTGAGGTCTCAGACTTGATTGAAAGTAGCGGGATTGAAATCGTCGCTCATCCGTTCGAGAATCTTCTGATCGACTGCGCACGCGATGTTGGCGCGTCCTTGATCATTCGCGGCCTGCGGGCTGTGACTGATTTCGAGTACGAATTCCAGATGGTCGGCATGAACCGGGCAATGGATGACAGTATCGAAACGGTGTTTCTCATGGCCGAAGCCCGCCATCAGGCGATTGCGTCAAAGTTGGTCAAGGAAATCGCAAGACTTGGGGGCGATGTGTCGAAATTCGTCTCACCCGCAATCGAGGCTGCGCTCATGCGCCGATTACGCGAAGGTCAGCGGCCGTAAACCGCTTCGCTTGCAATTCGTGCGGCATCTGGCTTGTAGAGATCAAGATCAATCGCCACTTCCAATGGCATGTTTTCCAGCTCGGCCTTCGTGCGCAGATAAGCGGCGCGCTGCTTCAGTCGTGTCTGCAATGTTGTCAGGAGTGTCGACATTTGCATTCTCCTTCATTCCTCTTGGACTTTCCTACACGCAAAATGGGTGATGCTGCAGCGCAGCGCAAGGCCGCAGATCGCAAAGCCGGTCTTCCGAAAATGCAAGGGTCGGCCAGCCCGATCAGGGCAGCCTTCGCAGCGTCCACATCGCCTGCACGGTTCCTGTTTTTCGCCTACCGCGCCGATACGACACCGTTCGGGCCGACAAGAACATTGTCTCGTGATTACTTCCGATGGAATGAAACCCGTTGCAAAACGCCTTGCATGATAAGAGCCGCGTCTTTCCAGCGTGGCAAGCTTGCGCCTGCTTCGCGGCTTCCTTGTGCCAGTCTGTCACGCAAGTCGGGTTCCAGCAACAGTCGCGCCAGACCATCTGCAAAGGCACCCGGACTGTCAGGCGGGGTCAGGATAGCGCTGTTCGCATCCACAGTCTGTGGGACCGCGCCCACTGAACATGACAGGATTGGCAGGCCATGAAGTTGTGCCTCGCTCAGCACCATGCCGTATCCTTCATACCGCGTTGCCAATGCGAAGACAGTTGCGTCCTGGTAGAGTTGATCAAGTTCTTCCTGCGTCACTACGCCAGTGAAACGAACCCGCTCTTCCAACCCCAGACCGGCTCGCTGGCGCAACAAGGCTTCATAAACGTCTCGGTCATGGGTAAGTCCGACAATCGCTGCCTGCCATTCCAGATCTGCAATCTGGCTAAGGGCATCGAGAAGCACGTCATGACCCTTTCTTTGGCACAGGATGCCGACTGACAGCACAAGGGGCGGCTTTGCCTTCATACGTGATGCCGGGAGGACGGGGCGGTCAAAACCGGGCAAGGCAATCGAGATCCGCCTGCGGGCGACACCGAATTCCCGACAGAGGATATCGCGCGTATGCGGCGAGGGAACGACCACATGTGCAGCATGCCGGAGATTGTCGCGCTCTCGCTCAAGCAGGGCTTTCGCGCGCGCGGGCGGGAGGCCCGCCTCCAGCCCGAGGGGATGGTGCAGCATGGCAACGATCGGGCGGGCCTGTTGTGCAAGAAGAGCGGTATCCATTGCGCCGAAGACAAGCCCGTCCAGAATAAGTGGCATATTTTCAGGCAGGCTCGAGAGTTTGGCCGCCAGATCCTGCGCCGCGGTCTCGGTCGGATGTGGCCATGACGGCAAAAGCTCGATATGGCGGGTCGGCTGGCCAATTGCGTTCAGGGTCTCCAGCATGCGGCATTCATAAATGTAGCCGCCAGTGCGGGTCTTGATATCTCCGGGAATTGCAAAAGCGGCCGAAACAGGCATGCGCGCTCCATCAGGGTTTCAGTTGTTCGGGGGCAAGGCGTGACAGGATCAGGCGTTCCACGCCGCCCACCAGCGCATACCCGATGCTCGCCCCAGCCGTTACCACGACAATTGCGGACCACAACAAGTTATAGTCCGAGGTCGAAGCCGTCATTGCCATCAGCGCCCCAAGTCCGCGCCCTGTTGCCAGCCATTCCGCCACTGTGACCGCCAGAATTGCCGCTGGCACCGACAGGCGCGCGGCTGCAAAGAAACCGGGCAGCATGGCGGGAAGTTGCGCATACCAGAGGCGCGCCAGCGGTGTGGTGGCATAAAGACGCATGACATCCAGGACTTGCCCCGGCGCCTGACGCAAACCTTGCATGCAGGCGACCAGCGCCGGGAAAAAGGTCATGACGGCAACAATCGTGATCGTGCCAGCCGCCCCGCGCCCCAATGCAAGAACAATCAGGGGGGCGGTCGTCACAATCGGGACCGAGCGCAGCGCAATTGCAACAGGCAGCACGGCCCCCGACAGACCGGGGCGCAGCATCAACAGCATCGCGAGGGCGGCGCCCACCCCAAGCCCCGCCAGATATCCGGGAATAACCTGGACAAGGGTTGCCTGTGACGCGGCCCACAGGACTGCCCGGTTCGCCGACGCATCTGGAGCAGTCATCAGATAGCGCCAGATATCATCGGGTCGTTTTGCGAAAAAGCGGCTGAGGGCAAAGGCCTCCATCGCGACCCACCAAGAGATCAGGATCAAGACGATCGTGGCGAGGACAAAGGTGACGCTTCGCAAGACTGATGCAACATTGCCTGAAGTTTTGGCGGGTGCTGTCGCCAGCAGGATATCCGGTTTCGACGTGCCCAACCATGCCGCCAGCAGACCGATGGCACCATAGGCTATCATGGACACCAGTGCCGCAACCAGCGCCAATGTCCATGTTGCATCAACGTCAAGGCCACGCATTGCGCGCAGCGCCAACACACCCATCCCCCGATCAGCACCTGTGAATTCTCCGACCATGGCACCAAGGAAGGCGGCAGGGGCTGCGATCTGCAAACCCGCCATAAGATAGGGCAGGGATGCCATGATCCGAATATGGATGAATGTGCTCCACGCACCGCGCCCATAAAGTGTGATCAGGTCGAACCAACTGCCCGGAGCCGCGCGCAGCCCGACCAGAAGTGGAAGGAAGGTCGTGTAATAGACCGACAGCGCCGCGAGTGTGATCTGTGGCCCGGGTCCCGGACCATAAAGCACGCGCAGCACTGGCCCCGTAGCCACCAAAGGCAGGCAGAACACCACCAATGCGACAGCACCGATTGGCAAGCGTAGCGCGGGAAGCAATGTGACCAGCAACGCAAGTCCGATGGCTGCAAGGTTGCCAGCCAGAAAACCCCATGCCGCATTTTGCAGCGTTACTGCAAGGGCGCGCCCGATAAGCGCATGTTCGGCAATCAGGTAGTTTATTACGGCTGTTGGTCCTGCCAGCATGTAGCTGCCGGTAAGTGCTGACGCTGCAATGTGCCATAAGACCAACAACACGGCGACGCCCAACAGGTTGCGGCTCAGTCCCTCTGGCCAAAAGGTCGGGCGGATCAGGCTGTTCATTGCGCTGCCAGGTTTTCCGCGCGGCCGGCTTCGTCCCAGCCGCCCGACAATGCGGCTGAGACTTTTTCGACCAGAGCAAGATGGACAGACCTGTCGCGCCGGGCTTCGGACGGGATAGCGATATCCCCGACAATCCGCGCCGGTCGGCTTGAAAACACAATCACGCGGTCTGCAAGGGATACGGCCTCGCGGATGGAGTGGGTTACCAGCAGGCTGGTTGTGGCAGTGGCTCGCCACAAGGGTGGAAGTTCTGCATTCAGCCGTGCACGCGTCAGCTCATCAACCGCGCCAAATGGTTCATCCAGCAACAGCACGCGCGGTTGCGTCACAAGACAGCGCGCAATTGCCACGCGCTGCCGCATTCCCCCCGACAGGGCTGCGGGTCGAACCTTTTCAAAACCTGCAAGTCCCACCCGGGCAATCATATCATCCACTGCGCGCGGGTCCGCTGGCAAGCGCGCGAGCCGCCGCGCCAAGGCGATGTTGCCACGAACAGAGCGCCAGGGCAGGAGCGAGGCATCCTGAAATGCCATGGCCAACGCGCCAGCGCGCTGCATGTCCTGAGGGCTCTTGTCACCAGCAACGATTTGGCCTTCGCTTGGCTGTTCCAGCCCCGCAACCATACGCAACAGCGTAGATTTGCCGCAGCCCGAGGGTCCGACCAGCGCCGTCATCCGTCCCGCTTGAAACGTCACCGAAAGCGGTGCCACAGCCTGAACTTCCGTATCGCGATATCCATAGGTCTTGGACAGCTTTATGCAGGCGATTTCCGGGCCCGGTGCAAGTATCTGCTCAGCCATGCACCTCTTCCAGTATGGAACGGTCCCACAACGCGGCGTCGACCGGCATCCCGAGAAGGGCCAGTGTCTCGATATTCTGTGCGACTGTGTCCTCTGTAAACCAGCCAAAGCCCTGCGCATCCGTCAGGTCCGAAAACATCAGCGGGACTTGACGCCGTGCCTGTTCGATCTGGGTGGCCCGGTCAAGCCCGGCATCGGGGAAACGCGACAGCGTCAGATCGGTGGCCGCTTCAAGATCGCCGCGGTATTCTTCCCATCCCAAAACCTCTCCGGACATAAGCGCCACCAGATCGGCGCGCCGATTGGCGATGCTTTCCTCCGTGGCGATGTAGGTTTGTGAATGCAAGGTATAGCCGAAATCGGCCATTAGCATAGTCACCGACTCGATGCCCTGGACATACATCGCAATTGGTAGATCAGTCGACCAGCACAAAAGGCAATCAACCTCGCCGGCCACCAACGGGGCTGCATCATATTGCGTCGGCACGATCTCGACCTGATCAAGGTCGACCCCGTTCAGGGTTGCCAGTGTGCGCAGCACCGGCATATTTGCGAGCGGCATGCCGATCCGCTTGCCTTCCAGATCAGTCGGGGTATGGACGGGATTCTGCGGCAGCGAGGCGATGGCAAAGGGATTATTCTGCATTGCGACCCCGATAATTCGGAAGGGTGCCCCTTGTTGAACCGCAGCCGCCGTATAGTCGGCGGCTGAAATCCCGACCAGCGCAGTCCCTGTGACCACAGGGGGCTCAACGGGTGCATTCGGCCCACCTGCGTCAAGCCTGACGGAGAGGCCGCGGTCAGCCCAGAAGCCGCGTTCATCTGCAATATAGCTGCCAGCGAACTGGACCGAATGAAGCCATGAAAGCTGCAAGGCAACGCTGCTCTGCTGTGCAACCACCCGGCGCCCGCCAAGGGTCAAGGCGCCGAAGCTTCCCAGCCCCATGCACATCAGGTGACGACGGGAAATGTCAAATCTGGTCATGGTGTCCTCCTTATTGAGATGGGCGTCTGATCGCCCGCGCTCCTTGTGATCCCGACAGGTTCTCATGCCACAGCTTCGGCAGGCAACCTGTCCAGCCTGTATTCGACATCAACGGGACTTCTCAGAACAAGAAGCGTGTAACGCATCT
>SKWJ01000148.1 GCA_007128995.1 Paracoccaceae bacterium | reverse complement strand
TCGGCAGCCGTGCCCCACCCAGGGACTGAAGACAACGCGGTAAAACCTGACCGGCAGGGCAAATATCCAGGCAAGCGGCGTCATTCTGCGTCCCGATGCAATGCCTTCAGCGCCTGCCTGAGGTCATCGCACATCGCCTCGAAATTGCGGCTGACCGTGAAGTCAGGCCGCCCTACCAGAACATAGTCCCAGCCCATGCGCCCATACGCGGGCAAGATAGTGCGGGCAACAGCCCGCAAACGCCGTTTGGCGCGGTTGCGCTGCACGGCATTGCCGAGCTTCTTTGAGCAGGTGTACCCGACACGCATGGTCGTCACGGGTGACTGGGCGCGCGCCTGCAGCAAGAAGGCAGGACAGGCAATACGGCGTGCGCGCGCAGCGCGCAGAAAATCAGCGCGCTTTTTCAACGTTTCAAACGACGGACGTGACAACGGGTCCGCCTGTCGGCCAGCAACACCTGACGGACCAGCTGTGTCAGTGCCCGGCGGTGCCATGACGTATAGCGCTGGCCCGCTGGCGCAGGCCATCTGACTTAAGCCGACAGGTTTTTGCGGCCCATACGGCGGCGCGCATTCAGGATTTTGCGGCCAGCTTTTGTGGCCATGCGCGCACGGAACCCGTGACGGCGCTTGCGAACCAGATTACTGGGCTGATAGGTGCGTTTCATCGCTCCGTTCCTTGTATTCGGGCGGTGCCGCTGCTTTGCGCGCTGTCCACCCAGGTCTTTGACAAGCCCGTCGCTTACAGGCCATGTCTGCGCAAGTCAATTCTGAAAACCCGCGAATCCGTTACCCTTGCAGTGAAGGTGAGCCGAAACTGTTACAATTCGTCCTATTTGATGTGAAGCGGAATGATCAAGCGCGCGTGATGGGGGCAGAAAAAACGAAACAACTTCCGACAATGTCCGTAGAGGAATGGGCAATCAATAATCAAAGGACGTATTCCTGTGAAACTAACGACATCCAGCCCGTCTATGTGGCGCACGAGACTGCCGCTGATTGGCGTCGCGATCGTTGCGATCGCGGGAGCGTTCATCTTGCGCGATTACCTCTCATTCGAGGCATTGCGCGACAACCGCGCGACGCTCCTTGCGTTTCGTGACAGCCATTACCTTCTGACAGCAACAGCCTTTGTCTTCGCCTATATCGCGATTGTCGCCTTTTCATTGCCCGGTGCGACTGCTGCAACGCTGACCGGAGGCTTTCTGTTCGGCCTGTTCCCCGGGGCGTTGTTCAATGTGTTTGGCGCAACAATAGGGGCAATCCTTATCTTCCTTGCCGTTCGCGCCGGATTGGGGCGGTCGATGGCCGCGAAGATCGATGCCAGTGACGGGCGCGTCAAGCGCCTGACTGTGGCCATCAGGGAAAACGAATTTCCAGTGCTTTTTTCATTGCGACTGATGCCGGTTTTGCCATTTTTTGTGATGAATGTGATCCCGGCGCTGATCGGGGTGCGGATGTCGACCTTTGCGGCAAGCACATTTCTGGGCATCATGCCCGGAGGCGTGATTTACACATGGGTAGGGGCCGGATTGGGCGAGGTATTCGCGCGCGACGAAGTCCCCGATCTGGGTATCATCTTCGAGCCGCACATCCTTGGCCCGCTTCTTGGCCTTGCAGCCTTGTCGTTGTTGCCTGTGCTTCTTCGAAAATTCCGCAAGAAGGAAACCGCCTTATGACTCGAATCAAGACAGATATCTGCGTGATCGGGGGCGGTTCCGGTGGGCTGTCGGTCGCTTCGGGGGCAGTGCAGATGGGCGCGCGGGTGGTACTGATCGAAGGGCACAAGATGGGGGGCGACTGCCTGAACTATGGCTGTGTGCCGTCGAAAGCTCTGCTGGCGCAGGCCAAAACCGTTAAGGCACGGGGGACGGCCCCTGTTCCCGCCGATTTCACACGCGCGATGGAGCACGTCGCTTCCACGATTGCCCGGATCGCGCCGCATGATTCGGTTGAACGGTTTGAAGGTCTTGGCGTACAGGTCATTCAGGGTTTCGCACGGTTTACCGGGCCAGATACTGTCGAAGTGGACGGCACAACGATTTCTGCGCGCCGATTTGTCGTCGCCACTGGGTCGACAGCCTTTGTCCCACCGATCCCGGGGCTCGAGTCCGTGCCTTACATGACCAATGAAACCCTGTTTCAGCAAAAGGAGTGCCCGGGTCACTTGCTGATCATCGGCGCCGGGCCGATCGGGCTGGAAATGGCGCAGGCACATCGCAGGCTGGGCGCGCGCGTGACAGTGATCGAGGGGGCAAAGGCCCTCGGGCGGGATGATCCCGACGCCGCTGCGCTGGTGCTGTCTGCGTTGCGCTCGGAAGGGATCGAGGTCATTGAAGATGCCCAGGTCGAGAAAGTGGCAGGGCGGGCAGGGGCCATTGAGGTTCAGGTCAAGGGCGGAACGATCTTTACCGGCACGCATCTGCTTGTTGCAGTTGGACGCGCACCAAACACCCAGCGGCTGGAACTTGACAAGGCCGGGATCCGGGATGACCGGTCCGGCATCCGCGTCGACGCGCGACTGCGCAGCAGCAACCGCCGGGTACACGCGATCGGTGATGTGGCGGGACAGGGTCAGTTCACCCATCTGGCGGGGTATCATGCCGGAGTGATTATCCGCTCCATGCTGTTTGGTCTTCCTGCCAAGGCACGCACGGATCATATCCCGCATGTCACCTATACTGACCCTGAACTTGCGCAGATCGGCCTGACTGAAGGTGCCGCACGCAAGGAATACGGCGCCGGGCTTACAGTCTGCCGGGTGGAGTATTCACAGATTGATCGCGCTCTGGCCGAAGGCCGGGATGAGGGCTTCTGCAAGCTGATGGTGGTCAAGGGGCGGCCGGTCGGTGTGACAATCGTCGGAGCGCAGGCAGGCGAATTGATCGCGCCCTATGCACTGGCAATGGCCAATCGTTTGAAACTCGGCGCGATTGCAGGCACGGTGATTCCCTATCCAACATTGGCGGAAATCGGCAAACGCGCCGCTGGGGCCTATTTCTCACCTAAACTCTTTGATAACCTCACCGTGAGGCAGGTAGTCCGGGCGGTTCAAAAATGGCTGCCCTGACCGCGTCGGTTTGGGTAAGGCATGGTCGTGAACAGTTTGTCGGCACGGTTTCTCTGGCTTGTGGTCATCTTCGTGATGCTGGCGGAGGTGTTGATATTTGTGCCATCTGTGGCGCGGTTTCGCGAGGATTACCTGCTGGCCCGACTTGAGCGCGCACAGATTGCCTCCTTGGCCTTGCTGGCATCGGACGGGTCGATCGCGGGCGAGCTTGCCGGGGAACTTCTTGAAAATGCGGGTGTCTTCAATGTCGTTCTACGCCGTGATGAAGTGCGCGAACTGATTCTGTCATCGCCTTTGCCCGGCCAGATAGATGCGACTTACGACCTGCGCAGCGCCACTGCCTTTCAGTTAATGCGCAACGCCCTTGGAGAGATGCGCAGGTCAGAGCCGCGAATTATCCGGGTGATCGGGGATCCGGTCAGACAGGGAGGCCTGCTTATCGAGATCACACTCGATACCTCCAACCTGCAAAGCGAACTCTGGGACTATGGTCAGCGGATCCTGTTGTTGTCGTTGTTGATCTCAGGAATTACAGCGCTGCTTCTGTATCTGTCCATTCGTGCCTTTGTGGTGGCGCCGATGCAGCGAGTGATCAAGTCCATGTCCGACTATGCCAAGGCCCCGGAAGATGTGAACCGGATCATAACACCACAGTCGCGGATACTTGAGATACGGGAAGCCGAAACTGCGCTCAACCAGATGCAGACTGATCTGACCGGGTTGTTGCGTCAGAAGGACAGGCTGGCGCAGCTTGGCGGCTCTGTCGCGCGGATCAGCCATGATCTGCGTAACATGCTGGCAACGGCTTCGATGCTTGCTGACCGGATGGAGATGAGCAAGGACCCAAGCGTGAAGCGCGCAGCGCCGAAGCTGGTCGGGTCGCTGTCGCGCGCGATAAATCTCTGCGAATCAACTCTTGCATTCGGCAAGGCGGAAGAACCGCCCCCGAAGCTTACACGATTGCGACTCTCTGCGCTGGTGGAAGATGTCATCGAAAGCGAAAAGCTGGCGCTGGGGGATTATGCGAAGATTACCTTCCTGAAAGAGTTGCCGGGCGATCTGACAATCAAGGCAGATGGTGAGCAATTGTTCCGGGTTCTGCACAATCTGGTGCGCAATGCGCGTCAGGCGCTGGAGGCCAGCGATCAGCCGGGCGTTATCGAGATCCTTGCGAAACCATGTCTTCATGAAAGCCGCTCGGGCGTGGCCATCCGGATCGGCGACACAGGGCCCGGGCTGCCCGCGAAGGCGCGCGAGCATCTTTTCGAGGCATTTCAGGGCGGCGCGCGCAAAGGTGGTGTGGGCCTGGGCCTTGCAATCTCTGCAGAGCTTGTGCGCGGCCATGGAGGCCGGCTGGAGCTTGTGCGCAGTGATCAGGACGGGACGGAATTCCGGATCTGGCTTCCAGATGGCAGCTGAGTTTTTCACGACAATTTTGAAATGCCGCCCAAACCCCCCTTGCATTGCCCGGATCAGGACGGTATGTCGCCCCCAACGCGCCCGTAGCTCAGCTGGATAGAGCACCAGACTACGAATCTGGGGGTCAGAGGTTCGAATCCTTTCGGGCGCGCCAATTTACCCATAGCCGAATTGATGTCGTGATCGTCTTGGTGTGACACGCCGGAGGTGACAGGCCTGCATCGCGCCCATCTAATCTTCGTGTCGTGCACGAGGGTACATGCTCTGGCATATGCAGGCGACCGTATTGGCATGGGGACTTGGCCCGCAGCTGCATGGCGGTATGACCAGTTTGCAAACTTGGCTTTGCGAGATGGATTGCATTCCGCCAAACCGCCGCCACGGCCTGAGATTGATGCCCTGTTTATTTTACAGATAGGACCGGTATGCCTAGCGTGGTGGATATCGATCCAAAGGGGCGATCCAAAGTCTAGGGTTTTTCATTGCTGTGTGGTGCAACAATGCACGCCACGGTGAAACAAGGTTTGATAACGGTAAACAGGAGTGATCATGGCTTTCAGAACGTATTCGACGCTACTTGCTACGGCGACGGCCTTTGCCTTCGGCGTGGGGCTGGCAACGCCGACACTCGCGCTGACAGCGACATCTTTTTCCGGTGGGGACGGTGCTTTCAACGCGCTTTGTGCTGTGGGCAATGGTCGAGGCTCCGGTAATCAGAAGTGCGAATTCGCGATTGGGGAAATGCGTGGTGGTGATCGGGCAGGCTCTGCGGAGTGGGAGGTTGACGCTCGCGATATCACAGACGGGAACGCGGGCCCGAATGCGGGGCAGTTTGACTGGGGTAACGGGACAGCCACAAGCTTTGTGTTCAGTTTCCTGAGTGGGATTCTGTCCCTCTCGGTGGATGATGGCACCAGTTCTGTGACTTCGTCGCGCATGGATGTCGATCTGGGCGGCACTGCGTCGCTGTTCATTCGCACGCGCTCTGAGGGCGGGGATAACCCTGGCACTGTGAGCCTGTCGAACATGAGTTTGAATGGCATGGCGCTGCCAGACCTGTCGGCGCCGGGCGTCGGGTCAGATGGTGCCGGTTATCTGCAAGT
>SKWJ01000519.1 GCA_007128995.1 Paracoccaceae bacterium | reverse complement strand
CGCATGCTTCCTGTAGCTGCCGCCAAGACAACAATGCGTGCAAGGAAGGCCCGGATTGCAGATGAGCTTGCAAGGCCAGATGACCGACATACAGCAAACTTCCATAGCAGACGGCAAAAACGTCCTTGAGATGGAAGCAGATGCACTGAAGAAACTGGCCGATACCCTTGATGGGCGTTTCGCTGAAGCAGTTGCAATGATCCTCGCCACCAAGGGTCGGCTTGTTGTCGCAGGTATTGGCAAGTCCGGCCATGTGGGGCGCAAGATTGCAGCAACCTTGGCCTCGACCGGGACGCCCTCTTATTTTGTCCATGCAGCTGAAGCGAGTCATGGCGATATGGGGATGATCGTGGCCGAGGATACCTGCCTGCTGCTCTCCAAATCGGGAGAGACCAGCGAACTGAGTGATCTGATATCCTATACCCGCCGCTTTGGTATCAGGCTCATCTCGATCACAAGCAATCTTGAAAGCACTCTGGCGCGGAAATCCGATGTCGCGCTCGTCTTGCCGGATGTGGCCGAGGTTTGTGCAATCGGGATGGCACCAACGACATCCACCACACTCTGCATCGCACTTGGGGATGCGCTCGCCGTCGCGGTCATGCGACAAAAAGGGTTTGACCCGGCGAGTTTTCACAGATTTCATCCAGGTGGCAAACTCGGGGCGCAATTTCTGCGGGTACAGGACCTTATGTATACTGGTGCGGCCCTTCCCATTGTCGCTGAAGACGCACCCATGCCTGAAGTCCTAATGCGCATGACGGGTACGGGCTACGGGGTCGCAATCGTTGCGCGCGACGGGGTTCTCAGCGGGATCATCACCGACGGGGACTTGCGGCGCAATATGGATGGGCTGATGTCACGCCAGGCAGGCGATGTTGCCACGCGTGATCCCAAGACGATCACCGCCGACGCCCTTGTCTCGGAAGCTGTGATGGTGATGAACGGGAACAAGGTCAATGCGCTTTGCGTGATTGATCCTGCAAAGCGCGTACAGGGGATGATCCGCCTGCATGACTGCCTGCGCAGCGGGGTGCTGTAAATGACCGCAGAGAAGATCATCATCATTCCGGCGCGCTATGCCTCTAGTCGATACCCCGGAAAACCACTTGTCACGCTGCAAGGTGCGACGGGCGAAAAGCGCAGCCTGATCGAGCGAAGCTGGCGCGCTGCCTGTTCAGTGCCTGAAGCGGATGCAGTCTATGTCGCCACCGATGACATGCGCATCGCCGAAGCGGCAGAGAGTTTCGGGGCGCAGGTCGTTATGACAGATGTCGTCTGTGCAAATGGCACGGAACGCTGCGCCGATGCGCTGTCGCGGCTGAACCTTGATCCGCGCGTGGTTGTCAATCTGCAAGGCGATGCACCACTGACACCGCCTTGGTTCGTGTCCGCGCTGATTGCGGCAGTTGATGCGGGGGCCATGATGGCAACCCCTGTTTTGCGCCTGACACCACAGACCCATGCGCGTTTTCTGGAAGACCGCAAGGCCGGACGCGTGGGCGGCACGACAGCGGTTATGGATGCGCAGGGCAAGGCGCTGTATTTCTCGAAAGAGGTCTTGCCCTATACCGGGAAACGCTATGGTGCTCAGGATCAGGTTCCGGCCTTTCACCATGTCGGTGTTTATGCCTACACGCCAACCGCGCTACGTGCATACATGGCCGCAGGGGCTTGCCTGCTTGAAGAACTTGAAGGTCTGGAACAATTGCGCTTTCTGTATCATGGTCTGCCGGTCACATGTGTCGAGGTCGACGCAGATGGGCGGGAATTCTGGGAATTGAACAACCCTGAAGATGTGGCGCGGATCGAGACAGTTCTGAAACGGGAGGGTTTGGAATGACGATTGCCATAGGGTCGATCCGCATCGGCAATGACCTTCCATACGTTCTGATTTCGGGCCCCTGTCAGATGGAATCGCTCGAACACGCCCGCCAGATCGCCGGCAGCTTGTCAGAAACCTGTGCACGGCTGTCTGTTCCCTTCATTTTCAAGGCAAGTTACGACAAGGCCAATCGCTCCAGCCTGCACGCAAAGCGCGGGCTGGGAATGGCGGCAGGGCTCGAGATCCTCGGCGCGATCCGAGAAGAGTTTGGCTGCCCCGTGCTGACCGATGTTCACGAGATCAGCCAATGCGCCGCTGCCGCCGAGGTGTGCGACATCTTGCAGATCCCGGCCTTTATGTGCCGTCAGACCGACCTATTGCTGGCTGCAGGCGCGACGGGCCGGGTGATCAACATCAAGAAAGGGCAGTTTCTGGCCCCATGGGACATGGAAAATGTTGCCGCCAAAGTGGCATCAACCGGGAATGCCCAGATCATGTTGTGCGAGCGCGGCACATCATTTGGCTACAACACGCTTGTGTCGGATTTCAGAGGCCTGCCGGTCATGGCGCAAACCGGCTATCCGGTGATTTTCGACGCGACCCATTCCGTACAGCAACCTGGCGGCAAGGGCACCAGTTCCGGGGGACAGCGCGAATTCGTGGCCCCGCTGGCCCGCGCAGCGCTGGCCGTCGGTTGTGCAGGTCTGTTCATCGAGACCCATGAAGACCCTGACAATGCGCCGTCAGACGGGCCCAACATGGTCCCGCTGGCGCAGATGGCGGGTGTATTGGCACAGCTCCGCGAGATTGATGCTATCACAAAACAGGCAGGCGCATGATCTTTGTCCACCGTGCGCAACCCTCACCGTGATATCATGCCGGATGAAAGCGCTCAAACCATTGATAGCGCCTGCGGATCTGCGCGCAGTTGCGACCACTGCGTCCGGTATCTGTCATGTTTCGGCCCCGGAGCCTTGGTTGGGCGACTTTCCATCAGGTGTTCGGTTTAATGAAAGTTCCACATCATGAAGTTCATGTCGCGCGCTGGTTTTGAAAAACCGCAAAGTAACTCTGTCGCGCCCATGGTCGCTCTCGGATCACCTTTCAAAGAGCATTCGCCCACCGCTTTGCGCATGATCCGCGCCGATTGTGAGCGGTCCTGGCATGACCCGGATTTTGGTCGTGCAGAGCGAGATGCCTACCATGCGCAGACCGAGGGGACATTGCCTCAGGCAGCAGGAGCAGACATTCTCGTGCTGTCGTGCGATCCGGGGTATTTCAATCGCTTCGGCACGAACTTTATCGCCAGTCATGACGCTGCAGAAGATGCATCTGCGATCCACATCCACCTTACGCTGCCGGATGATCCCAGCATTCAGATACTGGAAAAGATCCAGAACCATTTTGGCCCAAAGAAATTCAGCTTCACCTTCAGCAAGTCCGAGATCCCCCGGTACCTGAAGTATAACGGCGTATACTTGACCTGTGCACGCTTCATCCACACGCACAAGTTGATGACTATGCACCAAGGAAGGTGCGTTAATATCGATATTGACAGCATCGTACGTGCCCCGATCCAGAGTTTCGTGAACGCCACCCTGCAAGATAAAGATATCGCCTATATTCGTCGATGGAGCCGATTGAAAACATCTCGAAAGGTTCTGGCAAGTGCGTTGATCCAAGCACAGTCAGATTTCGGGCTTCGTTTTTCAGATGCCCTATCGCGCTGCCTCGTGCAGATACTGCTAAAGGGCCCGCAGTACCATATCGACCAGACAGTCCTGTATTACCTGACCCGGACGGCGCAACGCAGTGGGCTAAAGGCAGCCACGATGGGTCTTGAGCTCGCGGACCATCACTTCAAGGCCACGTCGCCTGTCTGGTCCGCAAAAGGGCGCAAACGCAAGCAAAACCTTGCGTTCTTGCAGGCTGCAGAAGATGCGGACAGAAAGTTTAAAAAGATACTGGCAAAGTCAGACCCCTGAAGCCGGGTGACCAGCATCCTTTCCATCTCCACTCGTGATTCGAGCCTCTTCGCCTTTTTGGTGCCAGCGTTCGGCGGCTTGAGAATTGGCTGCAGGCCCAGAACCATCACGCCGCACATGCGTCCTGATCAGCGGCATGCGTCAGGGCATCACGTCCTTGCTGGCAAAACTCCTGCGATGGCGAAGTGCGATTGAAGCCGAGATAAGGCACATGAACGCCGATGGTCAACTGACAGGCAGCATGCTCAGGGGAATGGCAAATGATGCGATCTTCGCTGCCTTGTGCGCCCGCGGCAAGAATATCCGCAAGATCCTTGCCCATCTCAGGACTATTCTGGCACTTATCATGGCAACGCTCTTGGCCTATGGCCACTGTCCGGCCAATCAGTTCAACCCACAAGCAGCATGACCAGAACAACGACGGTGTTCAAGCTGCATGACGGCACAACATTAGTGACATGAAAGATTGACGAAGACACAAAGAATGAATACGATATTTACTGGAAACACACTGTTTTCCAGCAACGTAATTCTGGTCAGCAGATCAACTTTTTTCCAAGAAATGAAGAGCATGCGTGAGTTTGATTTCGAACCCTTTGGTGTGAATGGGGCTGTTGTTGCTGGTAAGCTCGACTTGACCTTCCATACAAAATTGAAGCGATACAAAGTGGTGAATGCGGATGCAAAACACGTTGCGAACATATTCGGCTGCCTCGTGGAGAGGCACATCAAGCATGGGTCAGTGACCGCAGATAGCACCGTGACAAGTGATTTCCCGATTCATAGCACGGACGATCTCGAGCGTTTTGTGACTGGGTTGAACGGTTCTTTCATCGTAGAATCACTTTCTCCCCTCCCTCACAGGCTCTATCCGGATGCTGGAGGTACCATTCCAATTGTCTATTGCCCTTCAAGCGGCAGGCTGGCCTCTTCTGCAGGCATGATGATGAATGCTGCCGAGTATGAAGAACGTTTCCTGAGAGATAGGTACAACCGTCTGATCGGCAATGAAATCAGTGGCGCTTGGATTCCAGGATTTCTGACTGACCATGAAGGGCTGTGGCGCTTACTCCCAAACTTTTTTCTTGATCTGCAAACTTGGGAAGCCCGGCGCTTCTGGCCGAAGAAAGAGAATATTCATGCAACGATATCTGTCGAAGATGCAGTGCAGTCAGTCGCCGCCGACCTGAGGGGCTATGTCAATGCAGTGGCTGCCCAGTTTCCCACAATTGCCAACACGCTCACCGCCGGTTTCGATACGCGGATAATTCTTAGTGCGAGCAGAGATGTTTGCGAGCAATGCGAATTTTTCACGTTCGGGACCAAAGACCACGGACTGGATCCGGTTGTTGCAGAAAAAATTGCCAGAAAGCTGGGCTTGAAGCACCGGTTCCTTGAACCGGTCCTGTCGAGTGAAAAAGACAAGGAGCAATGGGATATCCTTGTCGGGCACAGCACGCACGAGGTCAATCGAAACCTGTACAAGACACTTTCGCTGCTTACTTCGGATGTCATGTTAACTGGCATGTATGGCGAAACCGGAAGATCCCGACTCTACCAGAAAGAGCTTGACAGAATTGAAAAAGCCTCCATCACAGACCGCTTTGTTGCTGGTCGCATAAGCGCTCCGATGGACGATGCCGAAGTCGTCGCGACACTCAATGCATGGTTGAAGACAATAGATTGGGCGCCGAACTGGAAAATTCTTGACCTCGCGTTCAACGAATTGCGTTTCGGGGGATGGGCAATGGCTCAAGCAACAGCGGCGAGGGGTGTTCAGTTTACTTTGATCCCTTTTG
>SKWJ01000284.1 GCA_007128995.1 Paracoccaceae bacterium | reverse complement strand
GCGATGCTGAATGTTCATGGCACCCGATTTAACGATATGGTCCAACAGGATGATCTTGTGACACATCCCAGTATTCCGATCGCTGGATACCGGGATGGGTTTGGCAACTGGTGCGCGCGCATGCTAGCGCCGCCGGGTGATTTCGCCGTGTCGACAAACGGTGTCTTTCGTGACACAGGTGAACCCGATCCCGTTGCCCCAGAGGCACAGCAACACGACGTCCGGGACCTGCCATCCGACACACTCGTCTATCTGCTGGGAAGTCGCTATTGCGATACGGATCTGCTGTCAGAGCAAGCTTGGCAGATATTCGGACAGACTGATCCAGGATGGTCGCGCGTGCAGGCCATCTGCGATTTTGTCGAGACGCATGTCGCATTCGGCTATCATCATGCCAAGGCAACGCGAACAGCATCACAAACTCTTGCCGAAAGCGTGGGTGTCTGTCGCGACTTTGCGCATCTGGCCATCACGCTTTGCCGTTGCATGAATATCCCTGCGCGCTACTGCACTGGGTATCTGAGCGATATTGGCGAGCCGTTGCCGCATCCGACAGGCGATTTCGCTGCCTGGATGGACGTCTATCTGGACGGCAGATGGCACATGTTTGACCCGCGCAACAATACGCGCCGCTATGCTCGGTTTTTGGTTGCACGGGGACGCGATGCGGCGGATGTGCCCCTGACACAGACTTTCGGGCCTGTCACAATAACAGGGTTCAAAGTATGGACAGAGGAAGCTCCGCGCACTGATCCATGGTCACGGATCGAACAGGCCGCAATTCCATGACTGACAGGCCCGTAAATCTGGACACACGCCGCAGCCATGACAATCAGATTGCTGTCGAGTTCCGACGCAATCAATCCCTCAGTTATGGGCCTGATCTTCTGGCCATGGCTCTTGTGCACGATGCGTTACTGCATTCCCAGATGCTTGCTGGTCCTTCTGATCGATGGCCGGACATTGCCACAAAAGCGATTTTTCTGATTGAGAGCTACGCGAAGACATCTGAAGCGCAGGAAATTCGGGTACAAACCCTCATCCGGCGCGTGCTTCATGATATTGAATGTATGACCCGATATGAGGACCACACACCATGACAAGCGCCTTTCCGGAAAACCTCAATCTCTCCAGATCTCCGCGGGATGTACCGACAGTGCGGACGTGCCTTCGCTGCAAGGCCATTTTCCACAGCGAAGGCTTTGGCGAACGAATCTGTTCGCGCTGCAAGGGAACGTCGGTCTGGAAATCTGCCCTGCCCGCGCGCGGTGACGGGACGCGTCAGCGCTGAGCATGACTGATATCTTCAACATCCACAAAGATCCTGATCGTATCCTTCCCTTGTGACGCTGGGTCCGCGACGGATGATGCTGCGCCCCGGTTGGCCGCGCGGAGTCACACTGCGGTGCACTGATCTGCGGATATCACCCAAGGCTGATGTCACATGGAGCCACAACACTGTCGGCAATTCCATTGTGACGGCCTTTTCCTTCGCCATGTCCGATCAGCTTGATCCGCCCTCAAGCAATCGTGCAACTCAAAAAGAGAGTTTGTGCTTGTAACGTTCGTCAGAACAAGGCGAACAGACCATGCGGAAGTCATGCTTCACCGGGTTGCAGGCAGCCGTGGCCCAAGTGGAAAGGCTTAAGCCCAGGAGACCAGATTGTCGCGATCCTGCAGGCGTATGGTTCAAGCGTGCAGCGATTGATCCGTGAGATCAATCGCATCACAGAACGGGCAAAGGTTGCCGCCCCGGTCCGGGGCAGCGTCTACTCGCAATTCATGGCCGCTATTGTAAGTCACGGCATGCGCGTTGAAGAACTTTCCCGTTTCAAGGGCAGGCTCTGCGCGTTGCCATTGCAGTTCGATCGCAAAGGCGGACATTGATACCCCTCTTACGCCCAAATCTGGGCGGGGTCAGCCGCGCCGGTGGCGGCTATACTTTTGCGCGGGTCAAAAAACGGACACTCCACAACAGTCGCTGTAGTCTCGCCCCTATGCGTGATGACCTGCAGGTTGGTGCCAAGCTCGGCTGCCTCGATCGCGACCATGGCAAGCGCGATGTTTTTCTTCAGTCGCGGCGAATAGATCGCCGATGTCACCCTGCCGACGGCATTGCCGTCAAGGTTGATCTTCCAGAAACTCGTGTTCGGCCCCGGCAACGGGTCGCTGTCGATGATCAGGCCGACCTGTTTGCGCGTGATGCCGTTGTCACGGATGCGTTGCAGGGCGAATTTGCCGATGAAATCAGCCTCCATGTCAAGGTTTACAAGCCGATCAAGCCCCAGTTCGAACGGATTGGTGTGGATGTCGGCATCTGCATGATAGGACAGCATCCCCCCTTCGATCCGGCGAATGCTTGAGGTATGGCCGGGCTTCAGGCCAAACGCCATACCAACGGCCATGATCCGCTCCCACAGAGCATCGCCATAGGCACCGTCGCGCAGAAATATCTCATAGCCCAACTCGCTTGACCAACCCGTGCGCGAGACGATCAGGGGAATGCCGTCCAGTTCCATTTCGCGGAACCAGTAATAGCGCAGGTCCAGTATCTCATCACCGAACAGAGCCTGCATAATCTCGCCTGACTTTGGGCCTTGCAACTGCAGCGGCGAGACATCTGGCTCGGAAATGGACACCTGCATCCCGGAATGCACCGCGACACCTTGTGCCCAGAGCAGGATATCGCTGTCAGCCAGCGACAGCCAGAACTGGTTTTCACCCAGTTTCAGCAAGATCGGATCATTCAAGATGCCGCCCTCGGCATTGGTGATCAGGACGTATTTGCACTGACCAACTGCCATTTTCGACAGATCGCGTGGTGTCAGCATCTGGACGAAACGCGCGGCATCTGGTCCTGCGATTTCAACCTGACGTTCGACCCCCACGTCGCACAGGATGGCACTATTGACGAGATTCCAGAAGTTCTGCTCTGGATCGCCAAAGTCGCGCGGGATATACATATGATTGTAAACAGAAAACCCTTGCGCGCCCCAGCGTACCGTTGCGTCGAAATAGGGCGATTTGCGGATCTGTGTTCCGAACCCGAAGTCTTGCATAGTGTTCATTTTCTCCACCCTTGTCTGCGGCTTGGGCATTGCCCGGCGCCACGGTTCCTCCTGTGGCCAAAGATAACGTGCATGCCGTGCGAGAGCGGGCTAAAACCTGACCCCATTCCAAACTGCTTGGGCTTGGTTTTGGTCAAAAAAAGTCCGTTTGGACCTGAGCGTCTACCGCTTGCGATATGCGGCCAATTTGGCAAGATTGGGCTGTTCTGCCTTGATCAGGCGCGTGGCGAAATAGGTCATGTAGCGATCAATCGCCAGATCGGCCGCCAGCAAATCCTCCATCACGTCCTGAAACGTTGCAAGGCTGGGGGTAACCACAGTCATCACATAGTCAAGCCCGCCACCGGTGGCGACACAGTTGATGATTTCATCCACTGATCTGATATGGGTTTCGAACCTGTCGAAGTCGGGTTTTCTATGAGATTTCAATGAAACTGTCACAACTACACGGGTTGTGTCGAGAACCCGGTCCAAGGCGATATCTGCATGATACCCACGAATATACCCCGCAGCGCGCAGCCGCGACAGGCGCGCCCAACAAGGCGTCGGGGAAAGATTCACGATTTCGGCAAGCTTGGTCTTGCTTAACTGGCCATGATGTTGGACAGCGCACAGGATACGAATATCAGCCGGATCAAGCCCTTGTCGTTCTCGCATATATCACCACCCCGCAGACAAACGTTTACGCGAGCCACTTCAAAAAAGGACGATGTCGGTCCCGCAAAGATATAGGAGCGCGGGTTTCCGACACAGAAGGTTTGCGACACATTGAAGGGCAGCAGCGTCAAATTGTCGTTGTGCTCTGACCCGGTCACTCTCCAAATTTTCCCCGCGAGGTATATCCAGGACATGGCCCGGATCTGCTCGGGGCGCCATGTCCCGACAACCTTCAAAATCCCATGTCGATCACTCCATATGCTCCCAGCTGGTTCAAGCCGGGGCAAGGTTGCACATGAGCCAATTCTCGGTGACAGATTTGGCCGCTGCCGGGTCAATGCTCAGTGGCAATCAACAGCCAGAGGCCAAAAGCGTTGCCATAGACGACTGTCTGACATCAGCGCCCATGATCTGGGTTTCAGTGGAAAAGCTTGGCGCCACGGGCCCGCGTGGCAACGCCTCAGAGTTGTTCTTGTTTTCAGGCGGTACCCCGCTTGATTGGAAACCGGACTGTCACATGCCGGCCGCGCATGCCCCTCGATCATCGCCCCGCGATTGTTTCATTCACCAATCTTTCGCAGTTCATCATGTCTCGCGAAAAATTTCCGCACTTTGGGACGGCCTACAAGGAATCTTTTCCCGCCATTTCACGCAGATGGATCCCCAAGGCCAACAATGCAGGCCAGAGTAGATAGACTTGTATCTCGATATTTTCGCCAAAGCTTAGCAAAAGCATCGTCAGGATGATACCAAGCGGAAGCCGACCACGCGGGTGCAATGCGGCGTCAAAGGTCACGCGCAAGGCATGCACTGCAAATGGAACCAGATAGGCTATGAAACCCACCATTCCCTTGACAAACAGAAGCCCCCACCAGGTATGATGGCTGCCAATGGGCATGTATTCGACCAGGTGCGGGCCTGGTTGTACTGTACCATGTCCCCACCAATAGGCGTCTGTTTCCCACCGCTCGGCGGCAATGCGCTGCAACGCCTCGCGCACACGGGTGCTGTCGGCGCGCGCGCCCCGAAATCCGGCGATGGCGCTTTCGATCTGGCTCATCAGCGCCGTGCCCAGCACCGCCATAGAGGCTACAATTCCCGCCAGCAGCGTCCAGGCCCAGCCCTTGAGTAGAAGCGGCAGCAGGCGCGGGATGATGGTGCAGGCCACCAGCCCTACCAGCCCCATGCGCGACTTTGACAGCACGATCATGGCGACCCCGGCGGCGATAGCCACGGCTTTCCAGCCCCGGTGATCTTCTTCCAGCGCGAACAGCACCATGATTACACCCAGTAGCGCTGCAAAGGGCGACCAAGGCGCGAAAAACTGCCAGCGCGGGGTCCAGCTTGCAGGGTCATAGGTGAAGATGTAGACCCCGAAATATTCCGGCCCCGGTCCGCCCACCTTGCGCAAGGGCGATACAAAGAGTTGCTCAGGCAGCCCTGCCAGATAGCCTAATATCAGAATGGGCGTCAGGATCAGCGTCCACAGCCCCAGCACCGATTGCGCACGGATCAGCAATTGCCGCCGAATGGGCAGCACGGCACCTGCCAGCAGGAACATCACGATCAGCGCCCAGCCCTTCGCCCAGCCGATACTGGATTTGATGATAGCGCCTGTTGAAAAGCCCCAGTCCAGATGCCCCACCCAAAGCGCCACCAGCATGGCAACCATGCCCGCCGCCCAAAGCCAGACCAGCCCCGGCACAGGGCCGGTTGCGCGCAGATCCGGACGGATCGCAGGCCCCAGGTACAGCGATAGAAGCGCCAGCCCCCCAATAAGCCAGCCCAGCACCGGACCGACGACATAAAGCGCACCGATGGCATAAAATGGCCATGTCCAGACCAATGGATACCAGACCATGGATTCAGCTGCATTTTGCGGACGGAT
>SKWJ01000381.1 GCA_007128995.1 Paracoccaceae bacterium | reverse complement strand
GAATCCGCCCGGTCCAGCCGACGTCTCGACCATGGAGCAGACCGTCAAGCACCTGCGGGAGCTGACTCGGATTGCCGAGGTC
This sequence comes from Paracoccaceae bacterium, assembly GCA_007128995.1. GTDB lineage: Bacteria > Pseudomonadota > Alphaproteobacteria > Rhodobacterales > Rhodobacteraceae > Roseinatronobacter. Next base: position 5,542 of record SKWJ01000381.1, on the reverse strand, counting down.
GAAATCAACACGATCATCCAGTCGTGCCGGAGAGCGCGGTAGCAGATGCTGGAAACGCAGACCATGGAACGGCCGGGCACGCTGCACTGATGCAGGGTGCTACCGTGACCATCACCCAGCGCCCACGTGGAAGCATTGTGGAAGCAAGAGGGGACAAAGTGCTGCCAGTTTCTGCGCAATCCTGCGGACGGCGCGCGTGGGGCAGGGGGCTCGAAGTGGCGGAAATCTCGAAGGAATACGCAAGCCAGCGCAATCGTTCATGGTCCGTTCGACACGACTCATAACCTGAAGGTCGTAGGTTCAAATCCTACCCCCGCAACCAAATATAAATGCAATATCAAACGCTTGCCTGATGGTATCTATATACCACAGGCCTTTTTTCGTTTTACATCAACGCCACGTCAACACCGTACCAGAAAAATCGCATTCGCGTGCATTAGCCCGCACTGGCGTGCATTGGCCCGCATGACAGTCAAAACCACGCTCAGTTTCACGGTGATCTGAAGACGCGTTGAATGAGTTTCCTCGGCTGCAGGCCTGCCACGATAAGTAAAGCGACTGCAATCCCGAGTAGCGTTGCACTACCTGAGCGTTCGAAGAACACCATTGGATCGCCGCGCGACAACAGCATTGCCCGGCGGAAATATTCTTCAATCATAGGTCCCAGAACGAAGCCTATGAGCAGTGGCGCCGGTTCAAAGCGCCAAAGCCGCATCGCGTAGCCCAGCAGCCCGAACCCAAGTGTCAGCCAGACATCGAACAGGTTCAGCCGCAGGCTGTAGACCCCAAGGCATATCAAAACCGCGACAATCGGATAAAGCATGGCATTCGGCACGCGCAGGATGCGCGCCCACAGCCCGACAAGCGGAATGTTCAGCACCAGCAGCATCAGGTTCCCGATCACGAAACTTGCGACCAGTCCCCAGAACAGGGACGGATGATCGGTGATCAGGCGCGGCCCCGGCGTGATCCCATGGATCATGAGCGCGCCGAGCATCAGCGCCATGGTGGTGCTGCCGGGAATCCCGAGAGTGAGGGTCGGGATGAAGGCTGTCTGAGCGGCTGCATTATTGGCGGATTCCGGCACCACGACCCCTTCGACCGCGCCATGTCCGAACTGGTCCTTGTTGCGGGAAATGCGTTTCTCAACTGCGTAACCTACGAAAGAGGCCACTGTTTGCCCAGCTCCCGGCAAAGTGCCGAAGAACGACCCCACAGCGCTGCCGCGCAAGGCAGGGCCGGGGACGCGCATCCAATCCTCCCGGTTGGGCATCAGGCTGCGCCAGTTCAGCGGTTGTGACACTTTATGCCGAGTGTTCCCCCGGATGGAGGCAATGACCTCTGAGACCCCGAACAGGCCCATCGCGACCACGACAAGGCCGATTCCGTCGCGTAGGTCTGGAATGCCACCCGTAAAGCGCGTCGCGCCCGAATTCACGTCCACGCCGATCGTACCCAGCAACAGCCCAAGGCAGACCATCGCAAGTCCCCTGACAATACCGCGTCCCCCGACAACAGTGGCTGCCACCAGGCCCAGCACCATGACCGCGAAATACTCGGCGGGTCCGAATTGCAACGCGAATCCTGCCAGAGCAGGAGAGAGCAGGGCCATCACGATCACGCCGACTATTCCCCCAACGAATGAAGCTATGGCGGTCAGCACCAGCGCGACACCCGCCCGACCCTTCTGTGCCATGGGAAATCCGTCCAATGCCGTCACGGAGGCAGAGGGCGTGCCCGGGATGTTCAGCAAGATGGACGCCGTGGAGCCACCGTATTCCGCGCCATAATAGACACCGGCCAAGAGGATCAATGCAGCTTCAGCCGGCAAATGAAATGACACGGGCAGTAACATGGCAACGGCGGCCAGTGGCCCGATGCCGGGCAGAACACCGACGAAGGTGCCAAGCAGCACCCCGACAAAGCAGACCGTCAGCATTTCAAGCGTTGTTGCGGCGGCAAAGCCCAGCGCGAGGTTTCCCAGAAGCTCCATCAACCCGCTCCGAAGGCGCGGATGGGCAGACGCAAGCCCAGCAGGAACACAGCCCAGACACTGATGGCGACACCCAGCGCCAGGGTAAGTCGTCCCAACCATGGCACGTCGCCGATCACGGTTGTCATTGCCAGCACCGTCCCGAAGACTGCCGGTAGCAACCCGAGCCGTTCGGTCAGGACGGCGAAAGTGGCGATAGCCACGCCAACGGCGGCCAGTGCGTGCAGATCGGGGCGTGGAACCTGTTCTGCATGCTGCAACAGCCCCTGGACAAGCGCGATGGCCCCAAGGGTCGCCAAAATCAAGCCCAGGCCCAGCGGTAGCGCGCCGGGGCCAAGCCGACGCAGCGTACCAAGATCAAGGTTCAGCCATGCCCCAGCAGCAAAGGCTATCCCGATGGCGATCAGCGCCAGCGGGCCAAGGGCATCTGTCAGGCGTGCTTTGTCCAACTGGCCTCTCCTGTCTCCAAGGTGAGTTCAGGTCCATCATAGGCGACGGGAACAGTGATTGCGCGCGACGCTATCTGCGCTGCAACGGCCGAGATTGCGTCGCGATGGCTCTTTTCCAGATTGGGGTGCAGGGACAAGCCGACAGAATTGTCTCCATCCGCAAGCCCCATCTCGACGACGCTGCTGGGGACATGGCCCGCGACCATATCCGTGATCGCGCGGATCACTGCCCGGTCAATCTGCGCCAGCGCAGAGGCGCAGAAAACATCGGGGATCATCTTGACCCAATCAAGAGCGTTGCCGATCTGGCGCATGCCTGTATCGCGGCAAGCGGCGATTGCACCGTCGCGCGCTGCATTCAGCATGGTGAACAGCACATCCGCGCCAGCATCTGCCTGCGCGCTGGCCCATTGGTGCGTCACAGTGCTGTCGTCTTGAGTGCCGCAAAAGCCGGTCAGAACAGGCATGTCAGGGGCAACATGGCGTACGCCGCCCACAAATGCTGCGCGTCCTTTCAGCCCCGGCTTCACCCGATGCCCAGACAGATGTGCAACCGTTCCGGCTTTGCTGACCCGCGCAGCCAGCACCCCTGCCAAGAAAGCAGAGTCCTCCTGTCGTACGTCATAACTGGCCAGATTCCTTCCAAGATGCGCACCCTGCACGATGGCGAATTGATGGTCCCGGTATTCGGCGGCGGTTTCGGGCACCGCAAGGTTTCCTTGTCCGCCGACGAAGATCAGGCCGTCTACGCTGGACAGGGTTTCGCGCAGGGCATTGCGGATTACGGCCTGATCATAGGGAACCCCGCGCACGACCGACAGGTCTGCAAGGCCCTGATGGCGCGCGGCCTCGACGCCCGCAAGGGCACTTGCGTTGAAGCCACGGTCATCGACCTCGCCGACGAAGAAAACAGCAATCCGCATAATTTGCTCCTTATCGTGCGGCTTCGACCATGGGAGCCCATGCAGAATACTGGTCTGCCACGAATGCCGCAAAAGCCGCACCATCCATGGGCACGCGCACAATGCCCCAGGTATCGAACTGCGCAGTAATCTCTGGCAACGTCATGATGTCGGTCAATGTTTCGTCAAGCTTTGCTGCAATGGCCGGGTCAAGTCCGACGGGTGCAGAGAACCCCAGCCAGTTTTCAGCGACCAGATCGAGACCTGCTTCGCGGAATGTTGGGACATCCGGCAGGGTATCAAGCCGCTCTGGTGCACTCACAGCCAGAGGGATGGCGACACCTTCTGCCACAAGCGGCAGGTTTTGTGGAACCGCATCGAAAGCCAGCCCTATCACGCCAGCTTGCAGATCCAGTCGGATCGGACCGGAACCCTGATAGGGAATGTGTTCCATTTCTGTTTCTGTAAGTGCCCCGAAGCGCGCGCTAACGATATGCCCCCATGACCCCACACCGGATGTGCCGTAATCCAGCATGCCCGGCTCGGACTGCGCGCGCGTGATCAGCGCGTCCAGCGTGTCGATCTCAAGCCCTGCACCTGCGAAAAGCCCAAGGTGAACGCCCCCGATATAGGAAACATGTGTGAAATCGACGATCGGGTCGTATCCCGCATCAGGGAACAGGGTCGGTGCGATCCCGAAAGGTGTCAGGTTCGACAGCATGAACGTATGGCCGTCCGCGGCAGCCTCCTTGAGGGCAAGAGCCGCAACAGTCCCGCCCGCACCAGGCCGGTTTTCGACAATGAAAGGCTGACCGAGACGCTCGCCAAGATGCTCTGCAAGCAGGCGCGCGACTAGATCACTGGACCCGCCAGGCGGAAAAGACACTAGTATCCGGACCGGGCGCTCTGGCCAGTCCTGCGCAACAGCAGGCAGGGCAGAGGCGGCGAGTGCAGCGGCAGAACAGATCAGAAAAGTGCGGCGCAGTGTCATGGCAGGCTCCAGTTTACATGAAATCTCGATTTCACAAAGAGCGCACGAATCATGGTTTTCACGCAATGGGAAATTCTAGTTTCTCGTAGAAGCTGTGAAAGTCAGGCAATTTCTGCTTGTATCACGCCCGATATCGCTGATCATTGATGTTTAATTGAGCAGCTGTGAAACTGGAGTTCCCTGATGGTGAGTCATGACGAACCGGAAAGATCCTTCTTGGAGCGAGTCCGCCAGTCCTTGCCCGACCTGCATCCTGCCGAGCGCAAGCTGGGAGAATTCCTGACACAGTTTCCCGGCGAGATCGCCAGTTATAATGCGCAGGAGCTTGCGCGGCTCGCGGATGTGTCGAAAGCAACAGTATCTCGCTTCGTCAGACGCCTTGGTTTCGAGAATTACGAGGAAGCGCGGCGCATGGCGCGCGATGAAAGCCGGACCGGCTCTCGGCTGTTTCTAGCGCACCCTGAGCAGATTGCCGGGTCTGCCCATCCTGGCATTGCCGAAGAGATCGACAATCTGGAGCGCAGCTTCAGCCAGATCAACTCCGATCAGATTGGTGCCGTGGCTGCAGAATTGTTGACGGCACGCCGTGTCTGGCTGGTCGGGTTCCGTATATCGCAGTCGTTTGCAACTTATCTTTACTGGCAATTGCTGAAAGTGCTTCCCGATGTTGCGGTGGTTCCGCGCGGGGGGGAAACCATGGGCGAGCATATCGCGGTTATGGATGCGCGCGATTGTGTCATTGTCTTTGGCCTACGCCGACGCGTGGCCGGCATGGACGCAATGCTGGATGCGATCTCGGCAACGGGTGTAAAGCTCTGTTATATCACTGATGAAAGTGCACCGACCCGGAAGGATGCGAATTGGCATTTTCACTGTGTGACGGCGACCAGCACGCCCCAGTTCAATCATGCGGCTGTGCTCGCAATTTGCCATCGATTGATGGTAGCTACGACCGTTCGAGCTGGGCGTGATGGGCGAGAGCAATTGAACAGGATCGAGCGCCTTAATGAACAGATCGGACAACTGTGAAGCATAGTTTCAACAAAAAACTGATCGGCGAGCTGCGTACATCGTACCCACCTGATATTAACCCGCATTCCCCAAGTAGATCTCTGATTTCGCTGTCGTGACCATGGTATTATCAATATAAATCATGGTGTTGATGGCTTCGAGGGGCGGGTTTCATGGATCACCCAGCGGGTGCGGG
>SKWJ01000488.1 GCA_007128995.1 Paracoccaceae bacterium | reverse complement strand
GGCGCTTTGCCTTTTGTCGAGGAGATCGCAGATGATCAGGCGGTACAGGCCGGATACAATCAATCTGTTTCCGGGCTCAACCTGAATTTCAACAGGGTGCATTTCGAGTAGCAGCGTGTGGGAAATGATTATGCGGTGGCGATGGATGCGCGCTCGAACCGGCATCGTCCCCCTGTGACAATGGCACAGATGCAGGTCGTGAACAGGACCAGCCCACTTTACACCTATCGCCGGACCACGAGCAGGGATGAATGGAGCGTTGCCCGCAGTGCTTTGGGCAATAGCGGCTCTCGGTGGTTGCCTGTGCGTCATCCCGAACTTTATACCGGCGAGGTTTTTCGCGCGCTCGCCGCCGGGCAGGGGGTGTCGCTGCCTGCGCCGGTCTTAAGCCGGTCCACGCCGCAGGGAACTGATTTGGTCACGCATCGTTCGCGTCCTTTGCAGGATATCTTGCTTGATCTCTTGCGGTTCTCGACGAATCTCAGTGCCGAGGCAGTCGGAATGACAGCCAGCGCGGCACGCAATGGGCGTCCGGCCTCGTTGCAGGAGTCTGCCGGGCAGATGTCTGCCTGGGCCGCCGCAAGGTTCGGGATGTCGACGGTGCGTCTGGTCGATCATTCTGGCCTTGGCGCGAATTCACGCGTGTCGATGCTTGACATGGCAACGATGTTCCGAGGAGCCGGGGCAGACGGGACGTTGCGGGCTATCCTGAGGGAACACCCGTTTCGCGATGCGAATAACCGGATCGTCAGCAATCCCGGCCTCGACGTTCGCGCCAAGACGGGCACACTTTATTTCGTCTCTGCGCTTGGAGGCTACCTGCGTGCACCCGGCGGTCGAGAGATGGCTTTCGCGATCTGCAACGCAGATCTTGCGCGGCGCGCGCGGGTCGCTGGTGGGCAGGTGGATCGCCCCGAAGGCACAGCCGCCTGGGCACGCGATGCACGCCAGATGAAACAACAGCTTTTGCAACGATGGGCGCAGGCCTATTCGTGATTGCGCGCGCCCTATGCGTGGTGGCGAAGCTCAGCCTTTGTCGGGCAGAGCCTGTGCGAGAAATTTTTCCAGCCAGTGAATGTCATAACTGCCCGATTGCACATCCGGCTCTGCCAGCAGCGCACGGAACAAGGGCACCGAACTGTCCACGCCGTCAATGATCAGTTCGCCCAGTGCGCGATTGAGCCGTGCCAAAGCTTCGGGCCGGTCGCGCCCATGCACGATAAGCTTGGCGATCAGGCTGTCGTAATAAGGTGGTATTGTGTAGCCAGAGTAAAGCGCACTATCCATGCGCACGCCCAAACCCCCTGGGGCATGATAGGTCTCGACCCGGCCGGGGCAGGGTGTGAACTTTGGCAGTTTCTCGGCATTGATCCGGACTTCAATCGCATGCCCGTTCAGGACCAGTGCGTCTTGGGTAAAGGATAGCGGCAAGCCTGCAGCCACACGGAGTTGCTCGCGCACCAGATCAACCCCGAAAACAGCTTCGGTCACCGGATGCTCGACCTGAAGTCTTGTGTTCATCTCGATGAAGAAGAACTCTCCGTTTTCATAGAGGAATTCGATCGTTCCGGCCCCCCTGTAACCAATCCGGGCGATCGCGTCAGCGCAAGTCTTGCCAATGCGCGCGCGCGTCTCAGTGTCGATCGCAGGGCCCGGGGCCTCTTCCAGAACCTTCTGATGGCGCCGTTGCAGCGAGCAGTCCCGCTCGCCCAGATGAACAGCGCCGCCCTTGCCATCCCCAAAAACCTGAATTTCGATATGGCGGGGCTGTCCCAGATAACGTTCGATATACACTTCGTCATTGCCGAAGGCGGCCTTGCCCTCTGCGCGCGCGGTGCGGAAAGCCGTTTCAAGCTCGCTGGCGCTGCGGGCAAGTTTCATGCCGCGCCCACCACCGCCTGCCGTGGCTTTGATGATGACCGGATAGCCCACTTCTTCTGCGACGCGCTGTGCCGTCTCGTAATCCGGCACGCCCCCGTCAGACCCCGGAACGCATGGCACGCCGAGGGCTTTCATGGTTTCCTTGGCGGTGATCTTGTCACCCATCAGCCGGATATGCTCTGCCGAAGGCCCGATGAAGGTGATGCCATGATCCTCGACAACCTGAACAAAGGCCGCATTCTCCGAGAGGAATCCATAGCCAGGATGGATCGCATCTGCCCCTGATATCTCGCAGGCCGAGATAATGGACGGAATATGCAGATAACTTTGCGAAGATGGCGCGGGCCCGATACAAATGGCTTCATCGGCCATGCGGACATGCATCGCATCCGCGTCTGCCGTGGAATGCACTGCGACCGAGCCGATGCCCATTTCGCGGCAGGCCCGAATGATGCGCAGCGCGATTTCCCCGCGATTGGCAATCAGGATTTTGTTGAACATCATTCGCGACCTTATTCGATGATCATCAGCGGTGCGCCAAATTCCACTGGGCTGCCATCGGTCACAAGGATGCGTTTCACTGTTCCGGCACGTGGTGCCGGGATATGGTTCATCGTCTTCATGGCTTCAATGATCATCAGCGTGTCCCCTTCCGCAACCTGCGCCCCGATGCTGACGAAATTCGATGAGCCGGGTTCTGCGGCCAGATAAGCTGTGCCGACCATGGGCGATGTCACCGCCCCGGGATGTTGCGCAGGATCTGCCGGGATTTCGGTCTTGGGTGCGCTGGCCGTCTGCGGCTGGGGTGCAGGCTGTGCGGACGGTGCTGCCTGCGTCATGAGGATTTGCGATCCGAGCTTGGAAACCTTGACATTCAGGCTGTCATTCTCGCCATAGTCGCGCTTGACGCTGAGTTCGGACAGCTCATTCTGATTGAGAAGTTCCGCAAGGGCTTTGATAAAGGCGACATCTGCATCATTGCGGCTCTGCGTCATGTGGTTCCTCGGCTTTCTGGGCATCTATGCACCCAGCTTATTTTCGACCATGGGCTTGCGGCTGCCTTATACTGGAGAGGTCTTCCCCTGTGAAGTCACCATTTTGCGCCCTCCTGGTGCGGCGGAAGGTTGCAAAAAACGCTTTTCAGTCGTGACATTCCTTGTACATTCAGCCGTGAAAGGGGTGCGGCATGCCGAGAACTGCTCTGACAGGAACGCGGATCAGAGCCCGCCGCAATCTGCGGGGTCTGCGACAGTCTGAACTGGCGCGCGCGGTAGGTGTCTCTCCGTCTTATCTGAATCTCATCGAACATAATCGGCGCAAGGTGGGCGTTGAGCTGCTGGGTGCATTGGCGCAGGCATTGGGGGTTTCTGCAGATGCTTTGGCCGAGAATGGTGATGCGCGCCTTGTCGAAGGCGCACGCGCAGCGGCGCTGCGCTGCGACGCCGAACTGGTTGACCTCGAGCGGATCGACGAATTCACTGGGCGCTTTCCTGGCTGGGCAAAGGTTTTGTCCGAGACTCAGGCGCGTGTCGAGCGGCTGGAGCGTATTGTCGAACAACTTAATGACCGGATGACCCATGACCCCTATCTCGGGACCGCCTTGCACGAGATCATTTCGGCGGTCACATCTGTCCAGTCGACCGCCAGTATCCTGAATGACCCGGGCGAGATAGATCCCGGCTGGCAGGCACGTTTCCATCGCAACATCCTGCAAGACAGTGCGCGGCTTGCAGAGGGTGCCGTTGCCCTTGTCAACTATCTTGATGCTGCCAAAAGCGACGAGGCCGGTCTTGCCGCGCCGCAGGAAGAGGTTGAAGCTTGGCTTGATGCCCGTGATTTTCACCTGCCGGAACTGGAGGCACCTAGTATCGATCCTGATGCAATGGTGGCTGGACAGGTGGAGCTATCGTCTGACGCATCGCGTCATCTGGCGGCACAATGGCTCCGGCGGTTTCGCGCCGATGCTCAGGCGCTTTCTCATGCCGATCTGCTTTCCGGGCTTCAATCGCAAGGATTGGCCCCTGAGATTCTGGCAGAGCAGCTTCACCTGCCCTTTGATCTGATCCTGCGTCGTATCGCACTTTTGCCACATTCCGATCTTGCAGACTGTGGTTTGCCACCAGTGGGTCTGGTCATTTGTGACAATTCAGGCACGCTGATGTTCCGCCGCAGTCTGGATGGGTTCGCATTGCCGCGCTTTGGGGGGGGATGCCCTCTCTGGCCGCTCTACCAGGCCCTGCAGCGCCCGCATGTTCCGCTGCGTGCGGCGCTGACAACCTCTGGGCGCCTGGAACGCCGTTTCCAGAGTTATGCCTATGCTGCCGTTGAAGGGGCGCCGGGCTTTGATCGTCCGACTGTGCTGCGCGCCAGCATGCTGATTGTCGCGCAGGGTGACGAACAAGGCGTTGAAACAGGCACGCCACTCAAGGTGGGGGCGAGTTGCCGGACCTGCGCGCATCTTGAGTGTGAAGCGCGCCGCGAACCGTCTATCCTAATGAGCCCTTTTTGAACCAGAATGTGTGTTTGACATATTGGAGAATGAAACGATAACTGAAGAGTGGGACGGTGGGAGGAGAAGGGCCGTCTTGCACAGGTAACCGGGGTTTCGCTGATGACGCCAGTCTCGCGCGCCCCGGTTCCCGCAAGGGAGGGGGACCTTGTGATGGAAAAGCGCGTGCTTGTTCTGGAGGACGAACCAAATATTTCGGAAGCGTTGCGCTTCATTCTCTCGAGAAATGGCTGGCTGGTCGATGTGTCGGCAGACGGGCATTCCGCCATTGGGGCGATGCGTCAGGACCCGCCGGATCTGCTGATCCTAGATCTGATGCTTCCGGGCCTGAGCGGGTTTGATGTCCTGCGCTCGTTGCGTGCCGAGACGAACACGCGCGACCTGCCGGTCTTGATGCTGACTGCAAAAGGGCAAGTCGCCGATCGGGCCGAGGCTGAGCGCTTGGGCGTGACCCGTTTCATGACAAAGCCCTTCGCGAATGCAGAGGTCATCGCTGCGGTGCAGGAAATGGCAGGGTCATGAAGCCCCCCAGCAGCCCCCAGTTTCTCGCGCGCGGCAGTTATCGGATCCGGCGGCTGATGGATGCTGCAAGGTTCCTTCCGGCACTGGGATTTATCCTGTTGCTGCTACCGCTGATGAGAGGGACAACCGAGGCCGATGCTCCGCCAACTGCTGCCGAAACAGTTTATCTTTTTCTGGTATGGATTGCACTGGTCATTGCGGCCTTCCTGATGTCACTTGGCTTGCGTCGGACGCTTGAGCCGCCCAAAGCAGAGCCAGGGACCGTGCCGCCACCCACTGTGGACCCACCCTCCGGCAGCAGGTAGAGCGCGAATGTCATTCAATCTGCTTGTGTTGACATGCCTTGCTTACGTGATCCTGCTGTTTGCAGTCGCATCTGCCGCAGAGCGCAGCGCGGCGCATGGGCGTGCGGCGTGGTTGCGTTCACCGCTGATCTACACGCTTTCGCTTTCGGTCTATTGCACAGCCTGGACCTTTTATGGCGCAGTCGGGTATGCGGCGCGCTCCGGGCTTGAATTCATGACCATCTATCTTGGCCCGACGTTGGTTTTCGTTGGCTGGTGGGTGATCTTGCGCAAGCTGGTGCGCATCGGCCGCGAAAACCGTGTCACCTCCATCGCGGATATGATCTCGGCGCGCTATGGCAAATCGAACCTTCTGGGCATTATCGTCACATTGCTCTGCGTGTCGGCGGGCACGCCGTATATTGCGCTGCAGTTG
>SKWJ01000536.1 GCA_007128995.1 Paracoccaceae bacterium | reverse complement strand
TTGATGGAGAACCAGTATCGCGTCGGCCTGCTGCGCATGGAGCGCGCGATCCGCGAGCGCATGTCCTCGGTCGAGATCGACACGGTCATGCCGCAGGACCTTATCAACGCAAAGCCCGCTGCGGCTGCCGTTCGTGAATTCTTCGGCTCCAGCCAGCTGTCTCAGTTCATGGACCAGACCAACCCCTTGTCCGAAGTTACCCACAAGCGCCGCTTGTCGGCGCTTGGGCCGGGTGGCTTGACGCGCGAGCGTGCAGGCTTTGAGGTGCGCGACGTGCACCCGACGCATTATGGCCGCATGTGCCCGATCGAGACACCGGAAGGTCAGAATATCGGTCTGATCAACTCGCTCGCGACATTCGCGCGTGTGAACAAATATGGCTTTATCGAAACGCCATATCGCAAGGTGCATAACGGGCAGGTCAGTGAAGAGGTGATATACCTCTCTGCCACCGAAGAGCAGCGCCACACGATTGCACAGGCCAATGCCCTGCTTGACGAGAACATGCGCTTCGTCAATGATCTTGTCAGCACGCGCAAGGGCGGCGATTTCATGCTCAACCCTTCGGATGCCGTGGACCTGATTGACGTTTCGCCAAAGCAGCTTGTGTCGGTCGCTGCCTCGCTTATTCCCTTCCTAGAGAATGACGATGCGAACCGCGCCCTTATGGGGTCGAACATGATGCGGCAGGCTGTGCCGCTGTTGCAGGCCGATGCACCGCTAGTGGGCACAGGGATCGAAGGCGTTGTCGCCCGCGATTCCGGGGCCGCGATCATGGCGCGGCGCGCGGGTGTGATCGATCAGGTCGATGCGCAGCGGATCGTTGTGCGGGCAACCGAGATGATGGAAGCCGGCGAACCCGGCGTCGACATCTATCGCCTGCGCAAGTTCAAGCGGTCGAACCAGTCGTCCTGCATCAACCAGCGTCCGCTGGTGAAAGTGGGTGATCTGGTCACACGCGGCGAGGTTATCGCAGACGGCCCCTGCACCGACATGGGCGAACTGGCGGTAGGCCGCAACGTGGTCGTCGCCTTCATGCCGTGGAATGGTTACAACTACGAGGACTCGATCCTGATTTCCGAGCGCATCCTGAAGGATGATGTCTTCACCTCGATTCATATTGATGAATATGAGGTCGCGGCGCGTGACACAAAGCTTGGTCCGGAAGAGATTACCCGCGATATTCCCAATGTCGGCGAGGAAGCCCTGCGCAACCTTGACGAGGCCGGGATTGTCTATGTTGGTGCCGAAGTGCAGGCCGGCGACATTCTGGTCGGCAAGGTGACACCCAAAGGCGAAAGCCCAATGACACCGGAAGAAAAGCTTCTGCGCGCCATCTTCGGCGAAAAGGCGTCTGATGTGCGTGACACATCGTTGCGTCTGCCGCCGGGGGCCTATGGCACGATCGTTGAAGTGCGCGTCTTCAACCGTCACGGGGTCGAGAAGGATGAACGTGCGCTTCAGATAGAGCGTGAGGAAATCGAGCGTCTGTCACGCGACCGCGATGACGAGCTGGAAATCCTCGAGCGCAACATCTACGGGCGGCTGCGCCAGTTGATCCTGGGCAAGGTTGCCGTGAAGGGGCCAAAAGGGGTCCGCGCCAATTCCGAAATCAACGAGGAATTGCTCGGCACGCTCAGCCGTGGCCAGTGGTGGCAACTTGCTCTTGGCGATGAAGCCGAGGCGCAGGAAGTCGAGGCGCTGAACGCGCTTTATGACCAGCAGAAACGTCAGTTGCAGGCTCGCTTTGATGACAAGGTCGAGAAGGTCCGGCGTGGAGATGATTTGCCACCGGGCGTGATGAAGATGGTCAAGGTCTTTGTCGCAGTGAAGCGCAAGCTGCAAGCTGGTGACAAGATGGCAGGGCGCCACGGCAACAAGGGGGTCATTTCAAAGGTTGTGCCAGTCGAAGACATGCCATTCCTTGCCGATGGCACAACGGTCGATCTGGTGCTGAACCCGCTGGGTGTGCCGTCGCGGATGAATGTCGGGCAGATCCTTGAGACACATATGGGCTGGGCGCTGCGCGGCCTTGGTGTCAAGATTGACGAGGCTTTGCAGGATTACCGTCGTTCGGGCGACATGACCCCGGTGCGCGAAGCGATGCGGATCGGCTATGGCGATGATTTCTATTCGGAAGTCTTCGACAGCATGGACGAAGATACTCTGGTCGAACATGCATCGACAGTGACGCGCGGGGTTCCCATCGGGACACCGGTCTTTGACGGCGCGAAAGAGGTCGATGTCAATGACGCGCTCACACGGGCAGGTTTTGACACATCGGGGCAATCTGCAGTCTTCGATGGCCGGACCGGTGAACAGTTCGCACGGAATGTGACAGTCGGCGTCAAATACATGCTCAAGCTGCATCACCTTGTGGATGACAAGTTGCATGCGCGCTCGACCGGTCCATACAGTCTGGTTACCCAGCAGCCATTGGGCGGCAAGGCGCAGTTCGGTGGCCAGCGTCTGGGCGAGATGGAGGTCTGGGCACTGGAAGCCTATGGTGCTGCGTATACGCTGCAGGAAATGCTGACAGTCAAATCGGACGATGTCGCGGGCCGTACAAAGGTCTATGAATCGATCGTCAAGGGCGAGGACAATTTCGAGGCCGGTGTGCCCGAATCCTTCAACGTGTTGGTGAAGGAAGTCCGTGGCCTCGGCCTGAACATGGAACTCCTGGATTCGGAGGAAGAAGGCTGACACCCGGTCATGCCTGCCCTGTGGTGATACCGCAGGGCAGGCATGTCTTATGCGCCCTTTACTTCCCCGAGCCGTTTCAAGGATAGACAGATGAACCAGGAACTGACCACAAACCCGTTCAACCCGATGGTCCAACCCAAGACCTTCGATCAGATCCGCGTATCGCTGGCATCGCCAGAGCGTATTCTGTCGTGGTCCTACGGCGAGATCAAGAAGCCCGAAACGATCAACTATCGCACGTTCAAGCCCGAGCGTGATGGCCTGTTCTGCGCCCGGATCTTCGGCCCGATCAAGGATTACGAATGCCTGTGCGGCAAGTACAAGCGCATGAAATACCGCGGTGTCGTGTGTGAGAAATGCGGCGTCGAGGTCACGCTGCAGAAAGTGCGCCGCGAGCGGATGGGCCATATCGAACTGGCCGCACCCGTCGCGCATATCTGGTTTCTGAAATCACTGCCGTCGCGCATCGGCCTGATGCTGGATATGACCCTGCGTGATCTGGAGCGTATCCTCTATTTCGAAAACTATGTCGTTATCGAGCCGGGCCTGACTGACCTGACCTATGGCCAGTTGATGTCCGAGGAAGAGTTCCTTGATGCGCAGGATCAGTATGGCGCAGATGCCTTCACCGCCAATATCGGCGCCGAGGCGATCCGCGAGATGCTGGCGAATATCGATCTGGATGATGAAGCCCTGCGCCTGCGCGAGGAATTGAAAGAAGCCAAGGGCGAGTTGAAGCCCAAGAAGATCATCAAGCGGCTGAAAGTGGTCGAGCATTTCATCGAATCCGGCAACCGCCCGGAATGGATGGTGCTGACCGTGCTGCCCGTGATCCCGCCGGAACTGCGCCCGCTGGTACCGCTTGATGGTGGCCGGTTCGCGACGTCGGACCTGAACGATCTTTATCGCCGCGTCATCAACCGTAACAACCGTCTGAAGCGCCTGATCGAACTGCGTGCGCCCGATATCATTGTGCGTAACGAGAAGCGGATGCTGCAGGAAGCGGTTGACGCGCTCTTTGACAACGGCCGCCGTGGCCGCGTCATCACGGGTAACAACAAGCGCCCGCTGAAATCGTTGTCGGACATGCTCAAGGGCAAGCAAGGGCGGTTCCGCCAGAACCTGCTTGGCAAGCGCGTGGACTTCTCGGGCCGTTCGGTCATCGTGACCGGGCCGGAACTGAAGCTGCACCAGTGCGGCTTGCCCAAGAAGATGGCGCTGGAGCTGTTCAAGCCGTTCATCTATTCGCGGTTGGAGGCGAAGGGTCTGTCCAGCACGGTGAAACAGGCCAAGAAGCTGGTCGAAAAGGAACGTCCCGAAGTCTGGGATATTCTGGACGAGGTGATCCGCGAGCACCCGGTTCTTCTGAACCGCGCGCCGACATTGCACCGTCTGGGCATTCAGGCATTCGAGCCGATCCTGATCGAAGGCAAGGCAATCCAGCTTCACCCACTCGTCTGCTCGGCCTTCAACGCTGACTTCGACGGCGACCAGATGGCTGTGCACGTGCCGCTGTCGCTGGAAGCTCAGCTTGAAGCGCGCGTGCTGATGATGTCCACCAACAACGTGCTGTCGCCTGCCAACGGCTCGCCCATCATCGTGCCATCGCAGGATATGGTTCTGGGGCTTTACTATGTCTCGATGATGCGCGAGGGCATGAAGGGCGAGGATATGATCTTTGCCTCGATCGAAGAGGTCGAACATGCTCTGGCCGCTGGAGAAGTGCACCTGCACGCAAAGATCCAGTGCCGGATCGCGCAGATCGACGAGGACGGAAACGAGGTTCTGCGTCGGTATGAAACGACACCGGGCCGTCTGCGTCTGGGTGCGCTTTTGCCGATGAACGCCAAGGCACCGTTTGAACTGGTCAATCGACTGCTGCGCAAGAAGGACGTCCAGACCGTCATCGACAATGTCTACCGCTACTGCGGACAGAAGGAATCCGTCATCTTCTGTGATCAGATCATGTCTCTGGGCTTCCGCGAAGCTTTCCGCGCCGGTATTTCCTTCGGCAAGGACGACATGCTGATTCCAGATGCAAAATGGGAACTGGTTGGCGAGACGCGGGATCAGGTGAAGGAATTCGAACAGCAATATATGGACGGTCTGATCACCCAGGGTGAGAAGTATAACAAGGTCGTTGATGCATGGTCGAAATGTTCCGACGCAGTCGCGAATGCGATGATGGGTGAAATCTCTGCCGTGCGCCGCGACGAGCAAGGCCGCGAACTGGAGCCGAACTCGGTCTATATGATGTCGCATTCAGGGGCACGCGGTTCGCCCGCCCAGATGAAGCAGCTTGGCGGGATGCGCGGCCTGATGGCCAAGCCCTCGGGCGAGATCATCGAAACGCCGATCATCTCGAACTTCAAGGAAGGTCTGACCGTTCTTGAATACTTCAACTCGACCCATGGCGCGCGCAAGGGTCTGGCGGATACCGCGCTGAAGACAGCCAACTCTGGCTACCTGACGCGGCGTCTGGTGGATGTCGCGCAGGATTGTATCGTGCGCATTGATGACTGCGGAACCGACCGCTACATCACAGCGCAGGCTGCCGTGAATGATGGCGAAGTCGTCTCGTCGCTGGCAGAGCGCGTCCTTGGGCGTGTCGTGGCCGAGGATGTCACTGATCCTGCAACTGGCGAGATCCTAGTCATGCGCAACTCGCTTGTCGAAGAGCGTGAGGCCGATATCATCGAAGCGGCAGGGATCGCGACTGTCAAGATCCGCTCCCCCCTGACCTGTGAAGCGGAAGAGGGGGTCTGCACCAAGTGTTACGGGCGTGACCTTGCACGTGGAACATTGGTCAACAAGGGCGAAGCGGTGGGCATCATCGCGGCACAGTCGATCGGCGAGCCCGGCACACAGCTGACGATGCGGACCTTCCACATCGGCGGGATCGCGCAGGGCGGCAGCCAGTCTTTCCAGGA
>SKWJ01000384.1 GCA_007128995.1 Paracoccaceae bacterium | reverse complement strand
TATCCTGTTTGCCCATCTGGATCAGTTCGGCCGCGTTGCCAATACAATGCGCCGAGGTCGAGCAGGCCGAGGTGATCGAGTAATTCACGCCCTTGATCCTGAATGGCGTGGCCAGGCAGGCGGAATTGGTCGAGGACATGCAGCGCGTGACCATGAACGGCCCCATGCGCTTGGGGCTGCCTTTCTCGATGACGATCTTGTGTGCCTGAAACAGGTTGGCCGTGGAAGGACCACCCGAGCCGGTTATCAGCCCGGTGCGCGGGTTCGAGATGTCTGCATCCTCAAGGCCTGCATCGGCAATCGCCTGCTCCATAGCAAGGAAATTATACGCCGCGCCTGCGCCCATGAACCGCAGATTGCGTTTGTCGATGTGGTCTTCCAGCACGATCTGGGGTTTGCCATGGATCTGAGAGCGGAAACCATGCTCGGCATATTCCGGTGCAAAGACGATCCCTGATCGCCCGGCGCGCAAACTGTCCGTGACTTCGGCGGCAGAATTTCCGATGGGCGAGATGATCCCCAACCCTGTGATGACGACGCGACGCATTGAACCTCCCAAGATCTGTTTCAGTCTGTCTATGGCAGCAAGGCCCCCTGAGCAAGCCTCGCACGAAGTTGATATCCGCGCTGCGGTGGCCGGTCGAAATGCTGCGGTGGCCGGTCGAAATTAGGTGTCCCGCGCGGGGACGCGCTGTAAAAGCGGCATCAGCGCGCGCATGTCAGGTCCGTGTGCCTGTCCTGTAAGCGCTTTGCGAAGCGGCATGAACAAGCCCTTGCCCTTGCGCCCAGTCGCATCCTTGACGGCGCTGGTCCAGTCATTCCAGGCTTACGGGCCGTAAGGCGGTGGTGGCAGCATCGCCAAGGCTTTCGCCACGAATTCGGCGTCTTCCGGTGCGATTTCGGGGGCGGCTCCATCGCGACACAGGCTCCACCAGCCCTCAAGATCATCCAGCCGCGTGATGTTCTCGCGCGCGACATCCCAGAACTGCCGGGCCATGGGATCTGGCACCCCAATCCCGGCAATCGTGTCTGCCACGGCTTCATAGGGCCGCGCTTGCAGATCGGCACGGGTCAGGGGCCACAGGTCCTGCATGTCGAATTTGGTTGGGGCGGCCCCGAATTGTGACAGATCGAAGCCTTCGGCGATCTCGTCCAGTGTCAACCGCAACTCTACCGGCTGGTTCGATCCGAGCCGCGCCATAAGCGACAGAAGGGCTGCAGGGGTCACCCCTTGCGCCCGCAAATCGCGCAGAGACAGCGTCCCCAGCCGTTTTGACAGCGCTTCCCCTTGTGCACCTGTCAGCAGCGAGTGATGCGCGAATGCAGGGGCGGTCCCGCCGAGCGCTTCGATGATCTGGATCTGGGTGGCAGTATTGGTCACATGGTCGGATCCGCGTACGATATGGGTAATCCCCATATCCATGTCATCCACAACCGAGGCCAGTGTGTACAAAACCTGCCCATCGGCCCGGATCAGCACCGGGTCAGAGACGCTCGCGGCATCAATGGACAAAGGCCCAAGAATGCCGTCCACCCATTCAATACGGGTCTGGTCAAGCAAGAAGCGCCAATACCCGGCGCGTTCTGCACGCAACCTCTCGCGCGCGGCGTCTTCCAGGTTCAGGGCTGCGCGGTCATAGACAGGTGGCCGCCCCATGTTCAGTTGCTTCTTGCGCTTCAGATCCAGTTCGCCAGGCGTTTCAAAACATTCGTAAAACCGTCCGTCAGACCGCAGTCTGTCGGCTGCCTGCGCATATCGGTCTAGCCGTTTCGATTGCTGCTCTATCCGGTCCCAATGCAGACCCAGCCAGTCCAGATCCTGCTGGATGCCGTCGACATATTCCTGTTTCGACCGCTCCTGGTCCGTGTCATCAAGCCTCAGGACGAACTCTCCGCCGGATTTCCGGGCAATCAGGTAATTGAACAGCGCTGTGCGCAAATTGCCAATATGCAGGTAACCAGTCGGAGACGGGGCGAAGCGTGTAACAATGCGAGACATGGGCGCGACCTCTCGAAAACCACGCCTTCCTTTTTCACATGGCCCGCTTCTGTGCAAGGGCAGGCTGAACGGCCTTGCCGGCTTCACAACTTGAACTGGGGATGGCGCACGCAGGATTTGGCCAAGACATCGCCCGACCAGCGCGATAGACTTGGGCCATGTCACAAACCGCAAGCCGGAGGGGTATATGCGATTGTTGAAAGCGCTGTCTGCCATGGTGTTGGGCGTCTGTGTGCTTATCTTTGCATCTCTGTTTCTGATGCCAACCGAGCGGATCGCCCAGATCGCGGCCCAGCAATTCCACAGCGCCACCGGGCGGAGCCTGGAATTTGGTGGCGAAGTGCGGCCCAGCTTTTTCCCGTTGCTGGGTGCGACAGCTTCGCGTGTTCAGATCGGAAACCCGGAATGGGCAGGCACGGGGCCAATGTTGCGCGCCGAAGAAATGGAGATCGGCCTTGATCTTATGGCGTTGCTGCGCGGTGATATCCGGATCGAGCGCGTCGTGATGCAATCGCCGCAGCTTCACGTTGTTCGCGACGCCGAGGGCCGCTTCAATTGGGACGGCATCGCCGGGGAGCCTTCGTCCGACACCACCGCACAGAGACGCCCGTCAAGGGCGATCTCGCTGACCGAGGCGCGGCTGGAAAACGCGTCCGTACTCTTTCAGGACGCGATGTCGAATACGGAACATCGCCTTGAGGGAGTCGAGGCAGTGTTGCGGCTGCCGGAACGCGCAGATTTGGCCACGATCGACGCGCAGGGCAGGCTGAATGGACAGGCTTTTCAGATTTCGGCGCGCACTGAAAACGCGAGTGATGTACTCGCTGGTGCGCCATCCCCGGTCGCGCTGGAAGGCACAGTCGCTGGCGCCTCTGTCACTTTTGCGGGTCAGCTGGGGCTGCACGGCCCTGTTCTTGACGGCAGG
The DNA here is from genome assembly GCA_007128995.1 of Paracoccaceae bacterium. GTDB lineage: Bacteria > Pseudomonadota > Alphaproteobacteria > Rhodobacterales > Rhodobacteraceae > Roseinatronobacter. The sequence continues at coordinate 2,719 of SKWJ01000384.1, read as the reverse complement.
TTGGATGCCCAGATCCCGGCCTTGCAGCCGCTTATGCAGATGGCGGGGCAAAGTGGCGGAGCGCTTCCTGCCAATTATCTGCCTCTGGCCGTTGCGGGGCAGGTCGAGCTTTTTTCTGATGGGCGTCTCGCGGCGCGAGAGGCGCAACTCCGCGCGGGCGGGCTGCGTCTTGTCGGGGCGCTGGAATTGATGCCGGGTGCAGATCGTCCGCGGCTGAGGGGGCAGCTATCAGGGGATGTGCTGGATCTGCGCAGCGCCGCGCCACAGGCGACGGGCGGACAGGGGCAATCCCGTCAGGGCTGGTCACGCGCCGTGATAGACGCAAGCGCGCTCGCACTCTTCGACGCAGATCTGTCGCTGACACTGGGCGGGCTGCGTACAGATATCGCGACGCTTGGGCGGACACGGCTGGACCTTGACCTTGATCGCGCGCGCGCAGTTTTCGGGTTTCGCGAGGCGGCGCTTTTCGGCGGCCAGTTGACCGGAGAGTTCGTGATGAACAATCGCTCGGGCCTGTCTGTCGGCGGCAATATGCAATTGCGCGGCATCGATCTTTTGCCGCTGTTGACAGAGCTTGCCGACTATCGGCGCCTACAGGGCGCAGGCGATCTGGATCTGCAATTTCTGGGGGTCGGCAATGATCTGGACACGATCATGAATTCACTGCACGGAGAGGGCCGTCTGGCCCTGTCTCAAGGCGAAATCATCGGCTTTGATCTGGCAGGAATGCTGCGCAATCTGGACATGTCCTATATGGGTGAGGGGAACCGCACCGTCTACCAATCCGTGACCGGCAGCTTTACCCTATCCGAAGGTGTTCTGCGCAACGACGATCTGCGCCTTGAAGCGACGCGGTTTTCGGTCACCGGGCGCGGTCAGGTCGGGATCGGGGCGCGGACGCTGGATTACCGCCTTGTCCCGGCCGCCCTGCGTGGAGAGGAGACGCTGCGCGTGCCGCTGATGATCACCGGGCCTTGGAGTGAACCGCGCTTCCGGCTGGACCTTGAGGCGCTGGCCCGGGAACAGTTGCGCCTCGATCAGGAGCGGCTGGAAGAGATCGCCCGCGAGGAAGCGCGCCGTCTGGAAGAGCGCGCGCGCAGTCAGATCGACCAGCGGCTGGAGCGCGAACTGGGCGTCGAGCGCCAGCCGGGCGAACGCCACGAAGATACCCAGCGCCGCGGTCAGGAACAGGAACTCGGCACCCGCCTGCGCGGACTGCTGGGCGGGGATTGATCGAGATCTCAGCGATTCGGGCTGGCGGCGGCTGTCATAGTTGGGGGTGGGCTTTACCGCTCTGAGCCGGGGAATGCAGTGCGACGAGGCCGGATACCGGGCGGTCACACTGCGCCTCCGTCAAAGGATGATTTAGCACTTCTGGACATGAACCTTGAGTAAGGCTGCCCGCAGCTTGTGTCATTGCCCTGCTCTTGATCTATTAACTAACCTTGCCCCAAATTTTCCCACAGGCATCACCCACACTCTCGACAATCCCCTATGTGCCTTGATACTCACCTCCCCATGACACCTGATCAGATCCCAGTGCGTGGCACGCTGACCGCGCAAAAGCCGCTCGACAGCCTGACATGGCTGCGTGTGGGCGGCCCTGCCGACTGGCTGTTCCAGCCCGCCGATGAAGATGATCTGAGCGATTTTCTGCGCGCACTTGACCCAGAAATTCCGGTCTTTCCGATGGGCGTCGGCTCGAACCTGATCGTGCGCGACGGGGGCATCCGGGCAGTGGTCATCCGGCTGGGGCGTGGGTTCAATGCGATCGAAATCGGCGAAACTGTGACTGCGGGCGCAGCCGCGCTGGATGCCCATGTAGCGCGCAAGGCTGCCGATGCAGGGCGCGACCTGACATTCCTGCGCACGATCCCCGGCAGTATCGGCGGGGCGGTGCGGATGAATGCGGGCTGTTATGGCACCTATGTGGCCGACCATCTGCTGGATGTGGTGGTGATTGATCGCTTGGGCCAACGCCGCATTATCGCCGCGTCGGACTTGAAGCTTGCCTACCGCCGGTCCGAATTGCCCGAGGGGGCAGTGATCACGCAGGCCCGGTTTCGCGCGCCCACCGGGGCAACGGAAGCATTGCATGCTCGTATGGCGGCGCAGCTTGCCGCGCGCGATGCAAGCCAGCCCACCAAAGAGCGCAGCGCCGGATCAACTTTTCGCAATCCTGCCGGGTTCAGCTCTACCGGCCGGGCTGATGACAGTCACGAGTTGAAAGCCTGGAAGGTTATTGAAGAAGCTGGTTGCCGCGGGGCGCGGCTGGGTGGCGCGCAAATGTCGCCCAAACATCCCAATTTCCTGATCAATACCGGCGGTGCGACGGCGGCCGAATTAGAGGCGCTGGGCGAAGAGGTGCGAAAAAGGGTTTTGCAAGCGCGTGGTATTTCGCTACAATGGGAAATCATGCGGATCGGTGAGACAACATTGGACGCGGATATGGCAGAGATCAGCTTGATCAACGCCGAACCAAAACAAGAATAACGCCCCAAATCGGGCAAATACGGGCCAAAACGGCCCAGAGGCAGTGGGAATGGGCATGTCGAGCAGGGCAGCCCCCCGAATATGTGTTCTGAAAGGCGGCCTCTCGGCAGAGCGCGAGGTGTCGCTCTCGTCGGGGCATGAATGCGCCAAGGCGCTGCGGGTGGCGGGTTATGAGGTTGTGGAGCTGGATGCGCGCGGCGATGTCGTGCAGCGTCTGGTCGAAATT
>SKWJ01000375.1 GCA_007128995.1 Paracoccaceae bacterium | reverse complement strand
TGATAAAGCCGAGCGTCAGGTCTTCGACCACTGCGCAGCCCTCAGCATCGTTCGTGTCTGGCACGTCAAGCTTCCCCTGCGGGTGCTTGAAGCAGATCTCCGGGCGAGGGGCGCCGCTATGTCTGGATCTGACTTTTCGTCATCTTGTGGGTGTCTCGAAAGAGCCGTATTGCCCATTCCGCAAGATTTTCCGAACAAGCCCGCAATGTGCGAGCACGAGTTGCAACTCGATCGGTAACAAGTCCGAGAACTGGGGGTGCATGTTGGTCGCATTTCAGGTGAAAGCATGCCCTGACATTCGCTTGCGTACGAGGAAAGTAGATGAAGGTTGAGGTCATCGTATCAACCTACAAGAATCCAAAGGCCCTGGCCCTCACCTTGTCGACGCTGCGCCAACAGCATTGGTCTGATTTTGGTGTATGTATAGCCGAGGATGCAGAGGACCCGGAAACCGCGAAGGTGATACAAGACGCCTCAAGCGGGGCGCAGGCGTTGAAACTGCGCCACGTTCAGCAACCAGATTTGGGGTTTCGCAAGAACCGCATTCTGAACGCTGCGATCCGCAGCAGTGCGGCAGACTACCTTGTCTTTGTCGATGGCGATTGCCTGTTGCACCGGAGGTTCCTTTCGCATCATTGTGCTTGTGCGCGACCGGATCGTTATCTGTCGGGCGGGCTGATCCGGCTTTCGGTCAAGGTGACAGATGCGCTGCTGTCAAACGTGGACTTCGTAACCAACGGACACATCTGGCAGAAAAGCTGGCTGCGCAGCGCAGGCCTGTGGCGTCATGTGCGCCACCGCGCCAAGCTCATGCCCGAAACTATGGGCCCTGTGCTGGATCGGCTGTCGCTGGCACCCGACCGCTGGCTGGGTAGCAACGCATCGGCCTTTCGCAGCGCGCTTCAAAAGGTAAACGGCTTCGATGAGACACTGAACTATGGGGCCGAGGACAAGGAGCTTGGAGTGAGGCTGGAAAATGCAGGTATCAAGCCTTACTCTATCCGGTATTCTGCACCGGCTTTGCACCTAGAGCATGCGCGCGACTATGCCGACCACCGCAAGAACGCGCATAATCTGGCATTGATCCGTGCACATAGGGCATCGGGTCAGTATCTGACGAAAACGGGACTCCTGGACCTTTCGGCTGGCGGGCACGATACAGGGCACAGCGCAGGAAACGAACGCTGATGCATATCGTTACGGCCTCTGACAAAAACTATATACCGGGGGTTCTGGTCCTGATTGCCTCTGCTGCGCGCCACAATCCAGCCGCGCGATTCACGGTTCTGGCTGTAGACTGGGGCAATGCGGATCTGGACAGGCTGGCCATATTGGCAACCCGTTTGAATACGGTAATACAGGCCATTCCACTGACGTCCGAGACCTTCGTGTCACTGGATACGGGGCGCAAGCATCACACTACTGCCATGTATGCGCGCCTGTTGATACCCGATCTACTGCCTGATCAGGACAGGGTCCTTTACATGGACAGTGATATGGTGGTGACCGGCCCGCTTGATCGCGCATGGACAGTCAATCTGCATGGATATCATGCGGCGGCAGTGCGCTGCCCGCATCCATACCCAAAGACACTTCGAACCCTTGGGTTGGCACGCGAGAATTACGTCAATTCCGGCTTTCTGGTCATGAACCTGCAATCCTGGCGCGCCGAGGATATCGCAGCCACCTGCCTGTCCGCTCTGGCTGAAACGCCTGAGAAATTCCCGTCGCAGGACGAGGCTGCGATAAACTATTTCTGCGTCGGACGCATACTTTATCTTCCCTGTGTTTACAACATTTATGCGACAGATTTCATTCATGAAAACCAGCTCTGCCAGCCACAGGACATTCGGGTGCTTCATTTCATGATGGGCAAGAAACCTTGGGTCAGGGAAAGCGCCTTCAGCCCGGTATGGTATCACGAGGCCGCAAGGATCGCGCCGATAACCAGACTGGCATCAGGCCCGCCTGCCCAGACTTTCCGACATTGGTTGCGCCGCGCCAATCAGCATCGGAAGATCTGGCAAGCACGGTTTTCGATCGGCGGGCCGCGCAAACGATATCTGCGCCAGCACGTTCCTTTCATGACCTGGGTCGCAGAAATCACCGCCGGGTCGCAAGCATCGGGGACGCCACGCACCCCCTCGAAATCATGAGTTCAGGGTGACGTCGGCGGTCTTGATGTATCGTCAGACAGGGCAGATGACAGTGCCGCGAAAATCGCTTTGGGTCCATTTCGATCAAGGACGGCCTCACGTCCTCGGCTGATTAGTTCCATCTGCAAGTTGGGGGCCTGTGCAAGCCGAAGGCATGCGGAGACAAAGTCTTCGTCATTCTCGGCGGCAAGATATGTCTCACCGTCAACAAGGCCAAGCCCCTCGACCGCCTTGGCCGTGGCGATGACGGGCCGACCAATTGCCATGGCCTCCAGCACCTTGAGCCGGGTTCCGCCGCCTTCGGTCAGCGGGATCAATGCGCAGCTTGACCGCGCATAAAGCGGCGCAAGGTCTGGGGGATCGGCATGTAGAGAAACCCAATCGAGTCGCGCGCTCATAGCTGTGATCCGATGGTCCGGGTTGCGACCCGCAAGGGTCAGCTCTGCCGTGGCCAGTACCTGTCGCAATCGAGGCAGGATAGAACGCATAAGCCGTGTCGCGGCGGCAATATTCGGATAGTAAGACAGATATCCCACGAACAGCGCATTGAACACGCCATCCCCGCGAATTGGCGTCAGTTCCGTGTCAAGACACCATGCCGGTATCGGGTTCGGCACAACATGGACAGACGTCAGATCAGCCAGAGCTGAGATCCGCAGAGCATCGCACTCGGAACAGGTAAAGACCATCTGCGCCGCTTGTGCCAGAGCACTCTCTCGTTGCCGCGCAAGGCGCCAACGGCGGCTGTAAAGCAGAGGGGCCAATCGCCCGCGCCGTGCGCGCCCGGTTTCTTCGCGCAGCAGGCTTTCAACATTGTGCATGTCCAGCGCAACCCTATGTCCCGCACCCATCAGCCTGTCAGCAAGTTGCGCCAGATAAACACCTTCGACGATCACCAGATCAGGCTGAAGCTGGGCGATTCGGGCTTCTATTTCGTCAGAAATTGCGTCAGGAAAGGCGGCGGCGATGCGGTTTACCTCGCGGTATATGCGCTGATCGCGAGGGATGTGATCCTCTAGCGCGATCCGGGTTGCGTGCCCTAATCGGGACAGAGCGTCGAAAAGCGCGGAATTGCGTAGCACCGCACCGGACCCTGTGGGGGACACAGGTTCCATCGTGACAAGAACAAAGGATGACGGGCGCGACATGATCCCGAGAGTGATTCACCAGACATGGAAAGACAAGATCCTTCCGGTTCCGAAAGAATGGCCGGAAAGCTGGCGTCTGCATAATCCCGGATGGGACCATCGGATCTGGACAGATGACGACCTGCTGCAGCTTGTCCGGCATCATTATCCGTCGCTCGAACCGCTCTATCAATCCTACTCGTCGCAGATCCAGAGGGCCGATCTGGGCCGCTATCTGATCTTGCACCATAGTGGCGGAATCTACGCGGATATCGACACGGATTGCATCAGCAGCGCAGAAATGCTGCACAACGAATCTCGTGTCATCCTGTGTTGCGAACCGAGCGAGCAGATCGATCTCGCAACTGCACACGGTCTTGACCATCTGCTTTTCAACGGGGTTATGGCCAGCCCAAGGGGCCATGATTTCTGGGAACATGTCATCAGAGTGGCGCAGCGCTCACGACATGCTGATCCGCTTGTTCTGGAATCGACCGGCCCGCTGATGCTGACGGGGGCCGCGCAAAGCTATCCGCATCCCGAGATGCTTTCGATCAACTCCTGTCACCTGTTCACCCCGGCCATGTCGACGGGAACCGACAGCGCCGATCCGATCTATGGCGAGCATGCGCAACTGCGGATCAGCCGGCATCACTGGCGCGGTTCCTGGTTCGAGTATGGCAAAAAGCGTCGTGGTATCCGGCGGCTCAAAGATCGTTTCCGCAAGCTGAGATATCACCTCATGCGAGGCCCGTTTTTGACAAAGGAAGAAATCGCGGCGACCATCGACACGGACACGCTCGTACAGCCCGTCCAGGCGTCCGATGACAAGGTATTGATCCTGATACCGGTCCGCGACGCCGGGCCATTTCTGGATCGGTGCTTCGAATTGCTGCACAGGCTCGACTATCCACGCAACAAGATGCGCGTGATTTTTTGCGAAGGCGACAGCAAGGATGACACGGTTGCTAGATTGCAGTCCCTCGTGGCGCGCTACAGCAGGGATTTTGCCGAATTGTGGGTGATACACCTGTCGACAGGGCTGCCGATCGCGCGGGCAAAACGCTCCAAGCGCAAGCTGCAGAAAAGGCGCCGTGCTGCACTTGCGAAGGTCCGAAATCACCTGATCGACGCGGGGCTGACCGATCAGGATGATTGGGTTCTCTGGATTGATGCTGATGTCTGTGACTATCCTGCCGATATCCTGAAGCGCCTTGTGGGCGAGAAGGAAAAGGTCATAACCCCTGATTGTCGTCGCGAAACAGGTGGCCGAAGTTTTGACCTGAACAGCTTTCTGGAATGCCGGGAAACCAAAGCGAATCCATACTATAAATATGTCAGCCGGGGCCTGTTCATGCCGCCTGCGGATTTTGAACGGCGCAGGCATCTGCACACCATGCGCTTTCTGGAACGGGTGCCGCTGTCTGCGGTCGGGGGGACAATGCTGCTGGTGCATGCATCGGTGCATCGTGCCGGATTGCGGTTTCCAGAGATTCCATATGACGACTTGCTTGAAACCGAAGCATTCGGCAGAATGTGCAGAGATCTCGGCGTTACCCCAATTGGCCTTCCAAACATTGAAATCCTGCATGTCATGACCTGAGCGGACAGATTGGAGCCCATCATCGCCTAGTGTTTGCTCCAGGTCGGAGACAAGAACCTGATTGACCGCGAAAACAGGTCTAACCGCGATCTGTCTGTTCTCGACCTGAGAAATGTCGGTTCGACATGCCGTTTTGCTCAGAATGGAAATATTGGAAGGTTCTGATGAAATTGATTTCCCCAGGAAACACTGGTACCGGGAAGGCAACGAGAAAGCCCATGAAGACGACCTGGTCGCGGCGAGTCATGCGACACGCCCGTATACGCAAACGTCACCTGGCCAGCTTCGGGTTTTCCGGCGTCAAGGGACCCAAGACGCGGTTTGCTGCATCCAGTGACGTCACGACAGATTGTGAGATCCACCTGTTGCGCGAGGGCGGAGGCATAACCTATCTGTATAATGACAAGACTTTCCATTTACAGAAGTATCAGCATTACCAGATCGCGCCGACCTATCTGTACTGGTTTTCGCTGACCTGTCCCTCAGTGGAACGGATAAGCTGCGACATTTCCGATGGGGAATGGCCGGGCTTTGCGCGCTTCACCTTCTCGACCTGTTTCGCCGGAAAGGTCTTGGTCCCGGATCAGCACTTTTTCCGCGACCGCGGTTACGAAGCGGTCGACCGTGTCGCTGATGACGCCCCAGTATGGGAAGATCGCAGCGAAACGATTTACTGGCGCGGAATGAATAACAGTCATGGCCTGTTTTCGCTGGAACCCGAGCACATGAATAAGCCGTGGGTGATGCAACGGATCCGCCTTGTGATC
>SKWJ01000210.1 GCA_007128995.1 Paracoccaceae bacterium | reverse complement strand
GGTCAGGAAATATTAGAGTGAGATGTGGCATCAGTGAGTGGATTAGCATCATGAGCGAGAAGCCAAATAACACCGCACTCTATGAGGCGATCTCTGATCTTATTCACTACTGTAGTGAAAACGAATTGCCGCGAACCGAGGAGATGCTGATCGTGTGCATCTCGATGCTTTGCCAAGAAGAGGGCAGTCGCAACTCTCTCGACACCAACAAAATCTGCACGTCGCCGAAGTCCAGACTCCCTGCAGCTCAGATACACCAGGATCAGAGACTGGATGCGCCAGCCATCTCACGAAAGCAGAGCCACGTTTCGGCGAACCCTGAAACGTTCTAGAGCCCTACGGGATGGCCGTCCTGGCGCGGATGGAGCCCCTCGCCTGCACCCACAAGCTTCCTGAAAGCACTTCGGCAGCATCGACACCACGACCTGTTCCCTGCCGGAATTTGGCGAAACCCGGCATTCGTCAAGTGGCTTTCCTTTAGATCATGAGAATGCCGGACGAGGCCAGCAGATCAAACGGTATCATCCCGAGCGGCGTTTGTGGTTGCGGAGGCTCCCCAGACGGGTCGGATCCGCCTTTGCAGCAAGTTCGCAGAACACCCGTCGACCGTCTCCAAGACCACCACAGGTGATCTCAGCCAGCAGCATTACCATCATGATCCCCGCTAAGCGATTGCTATAATTCAGATATCATACAACGCATAGCTCGGAGACAAGATGAAACACCCCCATGCAGACACACGGCTCGCCAAGTTCATCGCCAGGCGCATCGATGCGCTGAAAGGCACAAAGACCCAGGCGGAGATCGCCGCGCAGGCCAGGTTCACCAATGCCAATTTCCTCTCGATGCTGAAGTCAGGGACAGCCGCCATGCGCAACCTCCGTCTGCCCGCGCAGACCTTCTCGCAGCCACGTCACGCATCAGGAACAGGACAAATCAATGGGCCGGAGCCGCCGCTCACCGAGATCATGCAATCACCCTGCGATCAGATTGGCGTTCACCGCGTGGCAATGATGCCCTGCTCGGCCAAATGCGCGCGCAGGGAATTGATCGTCTGGCTGCGCTGGCGAGCCAGTCGGTCCCGGGTCTGGTAGGCCACCTCCCGCGAACGCCCGAATGCCCTAAGAACCGAGGCCAAAGTTCGGGGCGATGTGAATAGTGCAGGTCGGGCGAACTGCTACTACACGTTTGGTCTGCGCGATGAGCGGGACGAGAGGGGCCACGCGCTTCCGGGCTGACTTGATCCGCAGATCGACCATCTGCGGGTCGGCTATGACCCAGACTATATGCATCGGGCGCTCGGACAGGGCCATGACCTGTTCACCTCGCGCAATATGTCAGGGCCCTGTTTGGAACTGGACACCACCGCGTGCAGGGAGAAGGCTGGCAAGATCCTGTCCGCTGCCGTAAAGCTCAGCGATGGCTCGCTGACCAAAGTCTTGGCAGCTCCGGACGATGTCTTGGATCAGTGCGGTCCTCGCTCCACGCTGTTGAGAGTTGATGATGGCATTCTGTTGGGCAACTGCGCAACGCAGGATGGGCCACAAGGCCCGATCCATGGCCAGCGACGCCTTCGCGGCCACTCTGCATCCCTGATCTGGCCATAGCGGGAACCACCAGTTCTGTCCGCTGTATCCCGCCCACCATGGGTTTTCACGCGCATCCGCAGGGGCGAAATACTGCCCAGGGTCATAGCATCCCGCCGCGCTGCTGGCCTCATGCGGCACGAACAGGCGCAGGGACGCATGCGAGGCCAGCCCTTCGCAGTTCCGACGCAGAAAATTGTAGAAATGTCCCAGAGTCGGTGCCGCATTGGCGCGTGTCAAGGCCTGACAGACCTCTGAAATGCGCTCTTGCGGGTTGATCTGTGGCAGGTCGATGGCGTCGCTGATCGCCGTTTTCAACGGCTTTTCCATATCGAGCGGCAATCTAGAGCCGGCAATCTGCACGGCTAGGTCAACCAGACTGCCCGAAACGCCGTCAGCACGCGTCAACAGTGCAGCGAGCATCCGCGCATGCTGGCGCTGGACCGCGCGCGGGGATCCGGTCAGCAGCAGCCTGACAGCTTCGCGCGCATAGGCGTTCTCGATGATGATCGGAAGATCCATCCGCAGGATCTGCGTCACCGGACCGGCCGTGACATCCGGCGCGCGCAGGATCCTGCTGAACGGATGCTCGATCTTCAGATCGCCCAGCCAGTCGTGTTCGAGCGTGCCGTCCCTTGCGATGAAGCGGAGCGTGCCGCAGGCCTTAAAGCGGGCGATCTCACAACTCCCGAGGTCGATATCCGTGGCGAGCAGTTCCCACTCGCGCGATTGCGGCGTGGAGAGCCTGCCCAGATCAATGGCGACCCCCGGGGCATGCAGGCACATCCCAACATCCAGCACGTCCGCTCTCTCACGACCCTCGCCATCAGCGCGATCAACCATCGGCCGATGTGGTCTGAGCGTCAGCCAGATACTGCGCGCCGTCAGTGCCTTGGGTGCAGAGATCGTTTCGACCCGCCCAGAGGTCAGATTGCGCTGCCGGTAGCTGAAGGCCACCTGATGGTCGCGCCGCCCCGCCGAGATCCGGCCCTGGAAGGGTGGTGCATCGATGAAGTCCAGATGTTTCCAGGCATGATCCGGATTGCCCTGCATCTGGGCCCGACCGTCGAATGCCAGGACGGACCCTTCGCGATATCCGAGATGGGTATGTCCGAAAGGCAACTCACCGCATTGATAGGCGGCAGGATTCCCGAAGCGTTTCGTGTCATTGGGCCCCACATAAGGCTCGCAAAGCGCCGTCATGCCATCTGTCGCGCGGGCGCGGCATCCCATCATGTCGATCTCGCAAAGAGTCGCGTCAGATGTCGGGGCAAGATTGCGGCAGTTAAGGCTTTCCTGGAGGCACTGATCATAGATATCTGCCGAGGTTTTCCATCCTGAGCGGCCTTGTCCCGTTGCATCATACCACGTCCTGCAATCGCGGCAGATTGCCCTGCTGGGTCGACATGGCTCGATGCATCGCCGCAGGCTCGCCGACGGTTGGCGCGCAGGGCGCTCACGACCACATTCGGCGACGGTCTGATAGACACATCCCCTGATCGCCTTGCTGTTCTCGTCCAGGCCTGCGCAGCTTGCAAGATACGGGGCGCATCTTTCCGACAGCGCGTCGCTGCACATCCGCCGTTCGCTCCTGTCCACCAGGAACACGGAGTCGCGCGACTGGACATCCCGGCCCGAGGCGACAAGGACATCCGCAGGGTTGCTGCAGCCGGGCGAGTTGATCAGCCCGCGATCGATCTGGCCGTGGATTTCGCGCGCGAGCCTGCCAAAACTCAGCTCGAATTGCGCTTCGCCGACTTCGGGGCGCTCGCTGCGGGCAAACAGGGCCGTCAAGGGAACATATCCAGAGACGGTAGATGCCGCAGCTGATCGCTCCGGAACATAAACGTGCGCCCATATGGATCCGCAAGCAACGGGATAGGCTGACAGACACGTTTCCACGACGGCGCGGTGGCCTCCGATGTCATCAACGAGTCCCTGAACCCAGACCATTTCGTTTGTCTGGAGGCGATTGAGAACCCGCGCGCCGGCCTCAGGCGCGACGCGAATTTCGAGATTGTCGCAGCAACTGTATCTGACGATTTGACTTCCTTGCGGGTCTGCCAGTCCGGTCATCGGTTGGATTTGTTGGTCCAAGCTTGGAAAGCCTGGCACAAAAAGTTCCCCTTCGCGCTCACGCCGCACCGACGGATCCATGAAAAGTCGTTGCGCTTCGGGATCGGGCCTTGGGCTGGTCTGGGCCTGCGCCTGACCGTGAAGCATTGCGAAAACGCAGATCAGCCCAAAGAAACGCAAGAGACCCGTAAAATTCATTTTTGAAAGACCGCATTTTTGCATTTCCCCCTCCCACCAAGACATGCATTCCGAAAACAGTTCGAGTGATATGGAGTCTCCTGTCTGCTAACCTGGAGGCCCATCGCAGGGAGTGGCCACCGCGTGACAAATCCAGCGTCCGTTTTGAAACCTCTTGAAACAGCAATAGCCCGCCGGACCTTCGCAGCCCGGCTGCAAATGCCTTATCGAGTAATCCCAGATCGCATAACGCTCGCCCATCTGCGGTGTGCGGCGTATCAGCTGACGCCATCTGATACGCGCGTTCCTACGGGCATTATCCTGAATGAATGCGCGCCCTGGACGCGCACTCACTTCTTGCAGACAGCGCCGGTCGAACTGCACCGGCATGGCTTCCGGCTGCAAGCTTGACCTTGCACGGATCAGGTCCGGGTAAACTGCGGCTGTATGGACGAGTTGCACATCTCGGGACTGATCGTCCTTTGCAAACGCAGACCCAGTGACGGTCAGCGATGCAGCCAACACAATCACAGCCGCGAGCCATTGCAGGGTGTCAGATTGCTTCCGGGGCGCACGCGCGCGCCTTGCTAATATCCGCAATTCCTGGGAGTTAAGATTGACGCGCATTCCAGATACCTCAAGTCGCCGATAAAGGCCAATACGGGCCCTCGGTCGCAGGAAGTAACGAAACAAAGAAAGCAAGAAGATCATTACACGAATTTAAGAAAAAATCAAGCCACAGTTGCAAAGCCTGTAACCGATACCCCTCAAGTGGTCTGCCGCATCATCTAAATGATGCTGACCAGGTCCGAATATGAAGTATCTTTTGCCTCTGAGGCGCTCCGTGCGCAGAGAGAGCACCCTCGTGATCTGCGCCTGACATGGCGCGCGCAAAGGCGAGTTCATGTGCAGCGCTGGGGGTGCATCCCTGCAAGACTGGCCTTGCGCAGGGTTTACAAAAGTTTAGAAAAGTTGACAATCGTTACCTGCGCGCGCCCGACGACCGTCGAAACCTGGCCGAGACACCTTAGGCTCAAGTTCCAAGTGCAACACCCGGAGCCCGTAGGGCGTATGATGTTGCGATGGACAGACGAAGCAAGCATCTCAGCAGCGAGGAACGTGGCGTGATCTTCGCCGAGCATGAGCGGGGCAATAGCTAACAGGGCATCGGTCGGCTTCTTGGGCGTCCCGCCAGCACGATTTGCCGCGAGTTGGCGCGCGTTCGGCACGGGGATGGCTCCTACTGCCCCACGACGGCGCGGCGCGTGTATGATCAGCGCCAGAGCGGAGATACGCGGTCAGCACAGGAACACCAACGTGCCGGGGAAATTAGGAATGGCGAGCTCCACACCGACGGGTCCCAGCCCATGTCCTAGAAAGCTTGTGCTTGTGTGATGGGGATGGTTCGGGTCGCCAGACTGTTCCGAGAGTCGAAACCTAGCCCGGACACATCGGCAATACGCGTCCAGCATGATCACCGGCATGCCACTGTCGAAGCGCGCACGCAGACGCACGCAGCGAGTCGCTGAAGGGCTATCGTCGCGTTTTTGCTACACACACCAGCCCGGCAGGCAGAAGGCCAACCAGTGACTCGCTGCGCGCGTCTGGCGCTGGGCATGAGCGCGGCCTTGCGCTATTGAGGAAAACTTGGCGCGACGCGCTGCTTAACGCAATCATTGTGATTGCTGGGGCGTCGTGGTCGCATTCCTGTATCAGGAGAAAGCCGTCACAATGTCGCATCACTCCAGCAAGGAATTCCTATGTCACTTGTCGTCCTGACGCTTGTCACCGGTGCAATATTTCTGATCGCCGATGCAG
>SKWJ01000216.1 GCA_007128995.1 Paracoccaceae bacterium | reverse complement strand
GGCTGGTTCATCTTGCCTCACATTCCCTCATGCGGGCCTGACCCTTGGGCTGCCCTCAATGAACAGTGCAGACCATGCAAGGATCAAAACTGCGCACGATATGCTGGACGCTCAGCGGTGTGTCCTCGCCCGGGCGCACGTCGGCCCCGACAAGGGCTGCCTCCAAGGGGCCGGGCTGACCATTTTCGTCGCGTGGGCTGAAATTCCACGTTGTGGGCGCGATGATCTGATAGGTGTCGATTTTTACGCCCTCAAAACGCAGCCAATGCCCCAAGGCGCCGCGCGCGGCCTCGACCAGCCCAACACCTGCGCCCTGGTCTGGCATCTCCGATTTCATCATGAATTGCGCGTCAGGATCAATCTGCCCCGCAAGATCTTCCATCAGGATTTGCGTGCGTGCGATTTCCAGCAGCCGCGCGCCTACCCGCGCCAGAACGCCGCCTTGTTGCGCCAGATCGCGCGCCATCGGGTGGCCGTCGATCACTTGCCGCGCAAGCGCACCACATTCCACAGGCTGGCCCGCCAGACGCGGGGCCTTGCACCAGCTATAGGCCGGGTCGCGCATGTCTTCATCGGGTTCGGTCAGCCCTTCCGAGGGATGACGGGCCGTTCCCAACATCCAGGAATGACTGAGATCCTCGGCAATCGCCGCGAGCGGCACGTCATGGACCGCCCCTTGCTGCCACAGCCCGCGCGCAAAGCCGAAGCCCTGCGGCAACGGATAGGCGCCGAAACTCAGATACCGTCCTGCCCCGCGGCCCATACTGGCCAGATCGAGGCCGGCAGCGGCGCGGAAAAACAACCCCGCATCGCCCCACCCCCAATCAAGCGCGGCATCTTGGGTGTTCACAGCGACGAAGGTTTCAACAGATGCGCCGAAAAGCTCCGCCTCAAGAAACCGGCGAAAGCTGCGAAGTGTCGAGATGATCCGCATCTTCTCGGTCCGCGTCGGCGTCCGCGTGACACCACCGGGCTGGATCGCCAGCGTATGCGGCCATTTCCCGGCCATCAGGCCCAGAATATGCATCAACTGCGCGCGCGCTTCGACAGCGCGCCGCGCGCCAGAGCCTTCCATCGCGGTAAACCGCTCTGTGACCAGCCCGTGCCAGTCCTGCGCGCCATAGCTTGGGCGGGTGAAATCGGGCATGAAGAACAGATAGAAATGCGTCAGGTGATCACAGACATTCTCGACTGCGTGAATGAGTGCGGCCATCTGTGCGCCCTGCGCTGTGGGTGCAAGCCCCATCGCATCGCCCAGCGCCCGCGCGGCGGCAGCGGATTGGCTGATCGAGCAAATCCCGCAGATGCGCGGCGTGATGGTCAGCGCGTCGCGCGGGTCCCGCCCTTCAAGCATTCGCTCGAACCCGCGATAGAGGGGAGCATTCACCCGCGCGCTGGCCACAGCCCCGTCGCGGATATCCAGATGCACTTCCAAATCGCCCTCGACCCGGTTGAACGGGCCAACTACCAGCCGTGACGTGCTCATCTGCGCGGCTTTCGCAAGGTGGGGGGCACGTCGATCCGGTCCGAGGTCGCATTGCGCGCCAGCCGCTCAGGCGTGGCGGCCTTTGACAGCGAAGCCAGCGCCATGAACCAGGCTTTCGGCATATCCGTCGGCAAGCCCACCGGAATGCCCGCGATTTTCGGGGTCTGGGTGAAAGCATGGCGCGGGTTCTCGAATTCGGGCGCTGTGCAGTTGATGCAGGGATAGCCGCCCGAGGTGCAGGATCCGGACCCGTTCCAGGGCCGGATATTGCAATCACCCACGGCCTGCGTGCCGATGCAGCCCAGATGCTCCATCATGCAGCCGCGCTCGGACAGGTCGCGCGCGCTGGCCTTGTATTCGTAGAATTCATTGCGCGCGCAACCGTGATGGACCAGATGATCGGCGAAGAAGCGCGGGCGGGCATAGCCATCGAGATCGTCAGTCCGCATGTCGCCCGAGGCCAGCAGCATCAGCGTTTCCAACACCCATCCGGGATGGGTCGGGCAGCCTGCGATATTGATGACCGGCAAGCCTGCCTGGTCGCGAAACTCCTGCGGCAACAGACCGCCCAGATGCCCACCTTCATAGTGCATGCCCACCGCATCTGACGGGTTTTCACCTGCCGAGGTCATCCCACCGAATGCGGCACAACTGCCCACAGCGACCACATGGCGCGCGCAGGGCGCAAGCGCCTGCACCCAGTCCATCATCGACCGCCCCGTGCCCGAGAGCATTTGAAACCGCCCCGTGCCGCGTGGCCCGCGCGCAATCGCGCCTTCGACACAGAGCAGATCCAGCGCGACGTCACCCGCGATGATGCGATCAAGGAGCACACGCACATCTGCGCCGCTTTCCACACTCAGCGCCGGATGCCAGAGGACATTGATCCCGGCATCGGCGAGCGTGTCGAATACGCCGGGGTTTTCGGCGCATAACAGCGACATGGTGCAACCACCGCAGCCCGACGCCTGAAGCCAGAGCATATTCATGAGCCAGATTGCCCTGTTGGGGTGAGGGGTAATTCCAACCGGAAGCAGGCCCCGTCCTGCTTTCTGGAACACAGATGCAGCGCGCCGCCATGTTCGGTTGCGATCTTGTGGCTGATCGACAGACCCAGTCCAGTGCCCTTGCCGACAGGTTTGGTGGTGAAAAACGGGTCAAACACAGTCGCCTGCAGCTCTGACGGAATGCCGGGGCCATTATCGGCAACCTGCAGCACGGCCTTGTCGCCTTCGGTGGAACAGGTCAACGTGATGCGCCCCTCCGCGCGCCCCTCCAGCACATCCAGCGCATTCTGCACCAGGTTCATCACCACTTGCTGGATATGCCCCGCCCGTCCGCGCAGCAGGAGACTTGACGCGCCCTCATGCACCAGCGTGACGCCGCCGGCACGCCCGCGCACCACCCAATCGGCCGCGATCCGGCTGACCTCGACCAGATCGAATTCGGCAATCTCGCCGCCCCCATCGGCCGACAGCCGGCGAAGATCCTGCACGATGTCGCGCACACGCTCGGCCCCTTCCCGCGCGCCGCGCACGGCTTCGCGCAGATTGCGCAATTCGCGGTCCAGCCGCAGTTCTTCCCGCAGCGCGATCAGATCGGCGCGGCTGGCCCCTTCGGCCACATGGTCGAAATAGGTCTCGAATTTGGTGGCATAGCGTTCCAGCGCATGGGCATTGGCATAGACAAAGCTGATCGGGTTGTTCAATTCATGCGCGACCCCGGCCAGCAAACGGCCCAGCGAGGCCATCTTCTCATTGCGCACCAACTGGCTTTGCATCTGCTTCATCTCGCGATGGCTCTGGTCCAGTGCCTCGAAGGCTTGGCGCAATTCGCCCACCGAACGCCCGGTCAGGACGAAACCGATGACGCGGCGATGTTCGCCCCGGCGCGGTGCGATGACCAGTTCGTAGGGCATGGGGGCGGGCTTACCCAGAAGATCAAGCTCCAGCGTGACCGGGCTGCGGGTGCTCCGACACTGCTCCAAGGCGTCCTGCATCGCGTCCGCATCGCTGAACAGCCCGGTTACGGACTGGCCGCGCAGGGCTTGCGCGTCCTGCGCACAGCGCGCACTGACCGAGGCCGAGACCTGCTCGATCTGCCCATTGCGCGCGGTCACGATCAGAATATCCGAGACCGAGGTCAGCACCGATTCCAGAAAGTCGCGCATCGATTCCAGTTCGGAATTGCGGCTTTCAAGCTGGGCCTGATAATTGACCAGCTCCGCATAGGTCTGGTCCATGGCCGCGATCACCTCGCCCCAGGCCTGATCGCCCATGTTCTGCTCGAGATGGGACAGGAACGGTGTGGCCAGCAGGGTGTCCCGCATAGGTGTATCCGACATGCTTCTATTGCTTACCTTGATGGACGGCCTGCCGTGATCTGTATCAAACTCGCGCGTCTTTGTCTTGAATTGCCTTCAGTGGCGCGATGCGTCACTCTGACGGCATGCCAGATGAGAGGTGGCCGATGCATCGTGTGACTGTGACCTTGCCCGAAAGCCTGTGCGCGCGGCTTGATGACCATGTGCAGGCGCGCGCCTATGACAATCGCTCGGAAGCGGTGCGCGATCTGCTGCGCGGGGCGCTGAGCGCGCAGGCCGATGCCGTGACGGGTCAGGCGATGGGCGTGCTGACCTATGTCTATGATCACCACACCCGCGACCTGGCCGCGCGGCTGATGCATCACCACCATGACCACCATGCGCTGACGATCACCACCAGCCATGTGCATCTGGACCATGATACCTGTCTGGAAACCGCGATCCTGCGCGGCCCGGTCGAGGCGCTACGCGCCCATGCCGATGGGGTCCTGGGCCAGCGCGGGGTCCGGCATGGCAATCTGTTCCTGATCCCGGTGGAAAGCGCTGCTGCGGTCCATGATCACGGCCATGGCAGCACGGCGCATGAGCATCTGCATGTCAAGGAGAGCTTCTGACATGCACATGCCCCGCGCCCTGATGGGGCGTCAGCGAATGCGGTACTTCCTGCCCATGCGCGGCCATCAGGCCCGCATCGCCCAAAACCTGCTGCGCCGGGCCATCAGCGCAGATGCGGCCCTGATCAATGACGATCACCCGCGGGCAGAGTTCCAGCACCAGTTCCAGATCATGGCTGGCGATCAGCAGCGCCTGATCCATACTCTGCAAAAGCGCGATCAGCCGCCGCCGCTGGCGCATGTCGAGCGCGGCAGAGGGTTCATCGAGCAGCATAAGCTCGGGCTGCATGACCAGCGCGCCCGCGATACAGGCGCGGCGTTTCTCGCCACCTGACAGGTGATGGACCGGGCGGTCCTCAAGGCCCGTCAGCCCGCACAGGTCAAGCGCCGCCTGCACCCGCGCGCGGATCTCGATGTCAGGCAAACCCAGATTGCGCGGGCCGAAAGCGACATCCTCGATCAAGGTGGGGCAGAACAGCTGGTCCTCGGCCTGCTGGAACACAAGTGCTGTCTCGGGGCGGAACTGTCCCGGCACGACGGCGCGGCCCCGCACCTGCACCGCCCCGCCCTGCGCCGGCAGCACCCCTGCAATCGTGTGAAACAGCGAGGTCTTGCCCGACCCGTTCGGCCCCACCAGCCCGACATGCTCCCCCGGCGCAAGGCGGAACGACAGATCACGCAACACAGGCGCATGACCCGGCCAGCCGACACAGAGAGCGTCACAATCCAGCACGCTCACAGGACCCGGTCCAGCCATATCACCCCCAGCGCCACGATCACGGCCCCGGTAATGGCGACGCGCTCGAACCTCTGCAAGGACGCCGCATCGGGCCCTGGGGCCATGCCATAGCCGCGCAGCCGCATCGCGGCCCAGAGCCGTTCGGACCGCGCCTGCGCGCGGATCAGACTGCTGGCAAGCCCCAGCGCATGATCCGGCAGCGCCCGCCAACCCCGCTTGCCCCCGCGCAAACGCCGCGCAATGGCCCCGCGGCGCAGCTCGGCCGTGACCTCCTCCAGATAGCGCAGGGTCAGCAGCGCCAGATCGGTCATCAGCGCAGGCACGCGAAGGGCGCGCAAGCCCGCCACCAGATCGAAAGGCGACAGCGTGGCCAGAAGCGCCAGCGTCACGGCCACGATGGACAGAAGCCGCCCCGCGATCAGGGCCGCCGCCTGCAGCCGCTCAAGACGCAGGGCCACCGGGCCGATCTGGGCCAGCACTGTCGGCCCGGAAATCACTGGC
>SKWJ01000054.1 GCA_007128995.1 Paracoccaceae bacterium | reverse complement strand
GGGTTGGCGTATGGTGATCGAACTGGTGTCGGGCTTAGGCATCGGGGCGGCGATGGGATACGGGTTAGATGTGCTTTTCGGGACATTGCCTCTGTTCCTCGTGGTGATGACATTGCTGGGGTTTGCTGCGGGCGTAAAGACGATGATGCGCTCGGCCAGAGAGCTTCAGGACGGACAGACAGAGGCGGCCCGGCAAAAAGCCGGTGCAGAACAAGGGGACGACACCAGTGGCCGATGAAAGCTTGGGTTTTGAGATCAGGCCGATGGACCAGTTCGAGGTCAAGGCGCTGTTTGGTGGTGATGTAAGCTGGTACACCCCCACCAATGTCACGCTCTGGATGGCGCTCACGGTTCTTGCGGCCTCAGCTCTGATGATTTATGGGGCGCGCGGCCGGGCGTTGGTTCCCAGCCGGGCACAGTCTGCCGCCGAAATGACCTATGGCTTCATTTACAACATGGTCAAGGACGTTGCGGGGCATGATGCGATCAGGTTTTTCCCCTATATCTTCACGCTCTTCATGTTCGTGCTCTTCGCCAATCTTTTGGGGTTGATCCCGTTCGCCTTTACCACGACGTCGCATATCGCCGTGACGGCGGTTCTGGCTTTCACAGTGTTCCTGTCGGTCACGACACTGGGCTTTATCCTGAATGGCAGCAAGTTTCTGGGCTTGTTCTGGGTCAGCTCCGCACCGCTGGCGCTGCGTCCTGTTCTGGCACTGATCGAGCTTATCTCTTACTTCGCACGCCCGATCAGCCATTCCATTCGTCTGGCCGGAGCAATGATGGCGGGGCACGCTGTTGCAAAGGTGTTTGCGGGCTTTGCCAGCGCGCTGGGCGCTGCCTTCTTCGTGCCGGTCCTCGCCGTGACTGCGCTCTACGCGCTCGAATTGTTGGTCGCGGTCATTCAGGCCTACGTTTTCACCATTCTGACCTGCGTCTACCTGCGCGATGCGCTGCACCCGTCGCACTGACGGACGCGGTTTTCAGGTCGAATATCAAATCTGCCAATTCCAACCTCAAGGAGAAATGACATGGAAGGCGATATCGCAGAAATGGGCAAGTTCATCGGTGTCGGTCTGACCGCCATCGGCATGGGTGGCGCAGCCATCGGTGTGGGCAACATTGCCGGAAACTTCCTGTCGGGTGCGCTGCGCAACCCATCGGCAGCTGCCGGACAGACTGCCATGCTCTTCATCGGCATCGCATTCGCAGAAGCTTTGGGGATCTTCTCGTTCCTAGTTGCCTTGCTGCTGATGTTTGCTGTCTGAGCACTCCCGAAGACATCCTTACGCTCGAGGGGGCCACTGGCCCTCTCGATGAATCCAGGGCTTAGGGGGACGACATGGAAGAGACTGCCGCCCCGGGGACGGGTATGCCCCAACTTGATGTAACCACGTTTTCAAACCAGATCTTCTGGCTCGTGGTGACAATGGTCGTATTGTACTATGTGATGTCACGTGTGGCATTGCCGCGGATCGCTGCCGTTCTGGCCGACCGTCGCGGAACGATCACAAGTGACATTGCTGCCGCTGAAGAGTTCAAGCTCAAAGCGCAGCAAGCTGAAGAAGCCTACAAGAAAGCCGAAGCCGAAGCCCGTGCCGAGGCCAACCGGATTGTCGAGGCCGCAAAGGCCGAGATGCAGGCCGAACTCGATACGCAGATCGCCAAGGCAGATGCTGAAATCGCCGCGAAGGCAGCCGAGTCCGAACGCCGTATCCGGGAAATCCGGGACAGTGCCATGGAACTGGTCGCAGATGTCTCGAAAGATATCACGTCCGATATTCTGGGCGTGTTTGATACGAAGGCAGATGCGAGAACCGTGAACGCGGCAGTTTCGAACCGTTTGAAGGGAAGTGCGTCATGATACGTCTGGTTCTTCTGGCTGGCTTCGCGGCAAGCCCGGCTTTGGCAGCGGCTGAAGGAAAGCCCTTCTTTTCGCTGGCCAATACCGATCTGATCGTGCTGATGGCCTTCGTGATCTTCGTCGGGATTCTGGTCTATTTCAAGGTCCCGACGAAAGTTGGCGACCTGTTGGACAGTCGTTCTGTCGGAATTCAGGCCGAGCTTGATGAGGCGCGCCGTCTGCGCGAAGAGGCACTGGCGCTACATGCATCTTTCGAGCGCAAGCAGACGCAGGTCAAGGAAGACGCAGAGCGGATCGTGGAGCGTGCAAGAGCGGATGCCCAACTCGCCGCAGAGCAGATCAAGGCGGATATAGAAGCCTCCATCGCGCGTCGCCTGAAAGCCGCAGAGGACCAGATCGCGTCGGCAGAGGCAAATGCCGTGCGTGCAGTCCGCGACCAGGCTGTCGCTATAGCCGTGGCAGCCGCAGGGGATGTGTTGGCCAAGAAGATGGATGCCGCCCAGAGCGACGTTCTGGTACAGAAGGCCATTGCCGAAGCACAGGCGCGACTGCATTAGAACTCATACCCTGACGCAAGCGTTCCGATGCGAGATTGCTGTGCAAGAGTCGGGGCGTGAGACGCTATGAAACCTGCCTCTCTAATGGCCCCGCCGACTGCGCGGGGCTTTTTTGATCCTGATCGTAAACCGCAACGCCCCGCAGCGCTGCCTGTCGCGGTCGCACCCCCCCTCTGGCAGGGAACCCATGTGTCAGATGGCGAACAGCATTCGCTTCATATATGTCACCTGAAAACCCCGGGTCAGTCGGGTTTTCAGTTCCAGCACGGTCACAGCATACTGATATGATCGTAGCGCATCCGTGCGATCTTCTCATTCTTTTCGCTGCGTTTGAGATCGCTCATCAACTGTTCGACATAGTCCAGATGTCCGCGCGCTGCATCGCGCGCTGCGGTCGGATCACGCTGTTGCAGGGCCGTGTTGATGGCGCGGTGCTGTTCCAGCAACTCGTCTCGTGTCCCGCGTTGACGAAAGATCATCTGGCGATTGTAGAACACTCCTTGATGCAGCAGGTTAAACATCGCCCGCATGATATGCAGCATGATGATATTGTGGGATGCTTCGACGATTGAGAGATGAAACTCTGCATCCAGCCGGGCTTCTTCGCTCGGATCGCGCTTCTGATGCGCCGCTTCCATTTTCTGGTAGATCGTGTCGATCACCTGCAGGTCCATTTCAGAGCCGTATCGCGCGGCGCGCTCAGCAGACATCCCCTCCAGATCGCGCCGGAAGGTGATATAGTCGAACAAGGCCTCGTCATGATTGGCGAACAACCTGACCAGTGATTCTGAAAATGCAGAATCGAGTAACTCGGCAACATAGATCCCCGCGCCCGCTTTGGTGGTCAGCAGGCCACGACCTTGCATCTCTGCGATTGCGTCGCGCAGAGACGGGCGCGACACACCGAGTTTTTCCGCCAGTTCGCGCTCGGACGGCAGCCGCTCGCCGGGTCGCAGAATACCTTGCAGCAGAAGAAGTTCGATCTGCTTGACAACGCTGTGCGACAATTTCTCGGGCTGGATACGCTGAAAGGGCATATGATACTGGCCTTGCTTGAACTGCACAGGGGGAAGGGTCTGGCAACTGTGGTCTCTGGTAAAAAGATATGACCACTTCCTGACATACGCAATATGAAAGGCCAGCCCAAGGGCTGGCCTCTGGATGTTGTCAGCGTGGTTTATCGCGGTTGGTGCGGCCTGATAAAGATCTCGACACGGCGATTCTGGCGCCGGCCTTCAGGCGTCGCGTTGCTTGCGACCGGTTGCGTAAGGCCCCGTCCGATAGTCTGGATCCGGTTGGCGGCCACGCCTTCAGACCGCAAGACCTGAGCGACAGAAGCCGCGCGCCGCTCTGACAGCGCCTGATTATGTGCCGCCGAGCCAGTGTTGTCAGTATGACCGACGACGATCACATCACTGCGCGGGTAATTCACCAGATTGGCCGCAATCGAGCGCAGATCTCTTTGCAGGTCAGGACGCAGTGTTGCACTGTCGACGGCAAAGAGCAGGTCCTGCGGCAAGGTCAGGATCAGTTCTTCGCCCGTATTGCGGATATTGACGTTGCTCCCCAACTGACGGCGCAGATCTTCCGCCTGACGGTCAAGCTGCTGTCCGATGAGTGCGCCAGTGGTGCCGCCGATCATCGCGCCGGCGACGGCGCGTCTTGCGCCGCCATCTCCGGTTGCGGCACCGACGATGCCGCCGACAGCGGCCCCGGTCATGGCCCCGGTCAGCGTCCGGTTCTGGTGGTTGTTCGGGTCCGGCGCGCATGCTGCCAGCACGAATGCGGCTGCACCGATGCCGATAAGAGGTCTTGTAGCTCTCATGCAATTTCCTCCAATGAGATGGCGACGCTATAACGAATGCAGCGCAGAATGGTCAAACACGATCTCTTTATCTGAGAACCGAATCCGCTTCTCGCCCTTCCAGTCGCGCGCCTTCCCATGCCAGCATAGCACGCTTGCGGGTCAGGCCCCAGTGATATCCGCCCAGCCCGCCTGCACTTCGAAGACAGCGGTGGCATGGGATCAGAAACCCGATCGGATTGCGGCCAACGGCGCTTCCGACCGCACGTGCGGCACGGGGCGTGCAGACGCGCTTGCCGATTTCCGAGTAGCTGGTCACATGGCCACTCGGGACATGAAGCAAGGCTTCCCATACCTTTATCTGGAAAGGCGTCCCTGACAGATGCAGGTCAACCTGACCTGATTGCGCGAAGGCAGCGTCCAGATGGGGTTGTGCGAGCGTGGGATCGGCGATGAAGCTGGCTCTGGGCCAGCGGGCTTTCATATCCTGAAGCGTTGCCGGGTCTTCTCCTTCTTCGGCGAAGGCAAGCCCACATAGCCCTCGGGGGGTCGCCATTCCCAAAGCCTGGCCAAAGGGCGTATCGAACCAGCCATAAGAGATTGCAAGCCCTTGACCCCGACGCGCGTATTCACCGGGCGTCATGGCTTCCCAGCGCAGAAACAGATCATGCAGTCGCGCTTGTCCCGACAGCCCGAGCGCATGTGCCGATTGAAGCGTCGAATAGCGCTCGTCCAGAAGCTGTCGGGCATGCCCCAATGTCAGATACTGCTGATATCTTTTTGGCGACACACCCACCCAGCGACGGAAGAGACGCTGAAAATGCGCAGCACTCATTCCCATTTCGGATGCCAGCTCGCTCAGACTGAGATGCGTGCCGCCGGGGGCGTCGATCAGCGCGATCGCCCGCGCCATGACGCGGTAGTGATAGCTGGCTTCAGCAGAAGAGAAATCTTCCATGAGAGACTCCGACACGGTTTCACAGAACATATCCGAGAGCGCAGATAAAAAGCGACACGAAAGCTGCGCAAAGCAGGATTGCAATTAGTTCACAGGTGAAATACGAGGGCCTCAAGTGCTTAAATTTCGGGCAATCGTGATGAGGCTTGGCCTATTTTTCCTTGTGATCGGGTATTTGCTCAGTCAGTTCTATCGGTCATTTCTGGCCGTTATCGCGGGCCTTTTGCAAACTGATCTGAGCGTGACAGCCGATGATCTGGCGTTCTCGTCGGGGTTGTGGTTTCTGGTTTTTGCGGCAATGCAGCTTCCTGTCGGCTGGGCGCTTGACAGATTTGGGCCAAGGCGCACTTCCGCTATCCTTCTGGGGATCGGTGGGACCGCCGGTCAATTCATGGCCCATTCGCAAGCGTCGAGGTCTTCCGCGAAATACGACGCTGAAGGTCGTGAATTCGGGGAAGGGCGCATCGAGTGTGTGATCGGGGCGGATGCGTCGACAAACTCGGTTGAAG
>SKWJ01000223.1 GCA_007128995.1 Paracoccaceae bacterium | reverse complement strand
GCTTCCGATGCTCAGAGTCCTCGCCCCTTCAACAGAGCAACCGCCAAGGGCACGGTTCCGTAGTGTGCATGCCAGTGGTCTGAAAACACTGAGAAATTTCAGGAAACCTGCACACGACCGATTTGCATGCACGCGAAAACGCCAGTCACGTCAGTGACTTGCGGCATTCGTGGCATGCGCTTTTATCTTGCCCTTTTCCATCGCTCACCCCTGGCCGTTTCGGTCGATCTTACCAGCGTTGCGATGCGGCACGCTACCATCCGCGAAAGCCCGCCACAATTTCCGCGATCCGACGGTGCGAGACAGAGCACGTCGGAAGTAGGCTTTCGGCTGCATTCCTAGCCTGCGATGAGCGCAATTCTGAATCTTAAATTTGCTCTGGAGCGACTGGAATTGATTCGAAGGTGAGCGCTGGACAATGGCCTTCCCTGCAAAAGGTGTGCTGCGTGTCTGCCGAGCTGCTGCAGCCTGTCTGCATCTGCGCTGCAAGCCGGGTACAAATCTTCGGGCCAAGCCGATCTCTCTCGCAGCCGCCTTGAAACGTTCAACAAGGCCTTGCAAATGCTAGAAATCATGCGTTGATTCAACCTATGGGGACAGTAACGCGTAACAAACTTGAAACGAGGGAAGTCGATGCGACGCCATACGCCGCGTCGCTCATCGAGGGTCATCGCGACTTCGGCTACAGCCTCGAGACGGCTCTCGCAGACATCATCGACAACGCCATTACCGCCGGCGCGCGAACAGCAACCCTGATCGCCGACACTGTTGCGGACGAACCTTGGATCGCGCTGGCAGATGATGGTTCAGGTATGACGGAGACCGAACTGGTCGAAGCCATGCGTCTCGGCTCGAAGAATCCGACCGATGACCGCGAGGCCGAAGACCTCGGTCGTTTCGGTCTCGGCTTGAAGAGTGCCAGCTTCTCGCAGTGTCGAAGTCTGACGGTTCTGACGCGGAAAGACGATGGCACATCTTGTGCCCGCTGGGACCTGGATCGCGTTGCGAAACGGAACGACTGGAGCCTCGAACTCATCGACAACCCCGAACTCGTGACGGGCCATGACCTCCTTTCGGAGACCGGAACGGTCGTCATTTGGGAGAAACTCGATCGCTTGAGCGGCGGTTATATGCATGATCGTGCGAAGCGGGCCGAACACATGAACTCGGAGTTGTCCCGAGCAGAACATCATTTGCGATTGGTGTTTCATCGCTTTCTGGAAGGCGCCAAGCCACGGCTGAAACTGTCACTCAACGGTCGCCCGCTGAAACCCGTCGACCCCATGGCAACGACACACGTCGCAACGCAGAAGGACCCGGAAGAAGTGCTTCGCCTGCGTCAGGGTGACGTTCTGATAAGGTGCCATACGCTGCCCCATCACAAGCGGATGAGCCGGGAAGAATGGGAAGAAATCGGCGGCCCGGAGGGCCATCTGAAGTCCCAGGGCCTCTACGTCTATCGCGAGAAACGTCTCATCATCGCGGGTGGGTGGCTGGGTCTGGCGCGCCAAACGGAACTGACGAAACTCTGCCGTATAGCAGTCGATATTCCGAACACGATGGACGCGGAGTGGAAGATCGACGTGAAGAAGGCTTCGGCCCAGCTTCCGCCGGTGGTGCGTGAGCGCCTGAAAAAGGTTGTCGAGCGGTTTGTCGGCACGTCCAAGCGCACGTATAGAAGCCGGGGCCAGAAACTGGTCGATGAAACCCGTTTTCCGATCTGGAATAAGGTGCAGAACGATGGTCAGATCGTCTTTCGTCCCAACCTCGAGCACCCGGTTTTCCGAACCTATGCCGAGCAGCTGCCAGAAGAGCTGCGAGAGGGTTTCGAACGTTGCCTGCGCATCGTGGGGTCTGGTTTACCGATCGAGACGCTGCATGCTGAACTTGTCGGGAATGCGGAAGCGGTCACTGCTGACGAGACCTCGGCTGCTGATCTGGAAGAGCTCATATATTCTCTTGCAGTCAATCTAATGGAAAATGGCATGTCTACTGACGCCCTAATTGATACAATGAAAAGTTATGCGTTCTTGCGTTCGCAATGGGATAGCGTTGAGCCAATTCTACAGAAATTTCTTGCCGAGGCAGAGTAATGAGAAATGCATTTGAGAAGCTAAAAAACACCGTCGAAATGGATCTTTTTGACAGTCCGAGAATGACTGGGGAGGAATTACGCTCCTATATTTCCGACCTAAACATGTTGCACGCGCGGAGAAATCCTCCAGGGGTGACTGATGGCGAAATCGAGCTGATAGCCAAAGAAATTGAGGCTAAGGAAGGTATCAAAGCGGGTCTAGGTGCAGTCGTCGACGGCGAGGACTTCGAACCATGGCTTGATGATGCCAAACCATCTATCGAGCCGTTCTACTGGAATCGCTATCAGAAACTGCTTCTGCAGAACGGCCTTCCCAAGGACGTCGTGATTTCAACAGATAAAGTCACAGACAAGATCCTCAGTCGCTTGGGAAACCCCGAAAAACAGGTGCCATGGGATCGCCGTGGCATGGTGGTGGGGCATGTTCAAAGCGGGAAGACAGCGAATTATGCAGGCCTGATTTGTAAGGCTGCGGATGCAGGGTACAGGCTGATCATCGTCATTGCAGGTATTCATAACAACCTTCGAAACCAGACTCAGGCCCGAATTGATGAAGGTTTCATCGGCCGTGACACCGGAAAGTCCCAGGAAACGAAGAAGGGCGGGGCGAAACACATCATTGGTGTCGGCCATTTCGACCCGAACAACACACCGGTCAGCCTTACCAACACGCTTCGGGATTTCAACAAGGCCACGGCTTCCACCAACACCAGTGAGATCGACTCCTACAAGGTGCCGGTGGTCCTCGTGATCAAGAAGAACCACCGGACGCTCGCCAACCTGCTCGACTGGCTCAAAGACAACAGCGCGCGTGGCGATCAGGAGATGATCGATCAACCGATGCTTTTGATTGATGATGAAGCTGACAACGCGTCGATCAACACGAAGTATGGCAAGAAGCTCGTAACGACGATCAATGGGCAGATTCGTGATCTGCTGAACATGTTCCACCGGAGCTGTTATGTCGGGTACACGGCAACTCCGTTCGCTAACATCTTCATCGACCCCGATCAGGATGACGAGATGTACAATGAAGACCTCTTTCCGAGAGACTTCATCATTGGCCTAGACGCGCCAAGCAACTATTTCGGGCCGACCAAGATCTTCGTGGATGGTCTGCCGGAAGATGGCGATCCGACTTGGCTTCGGTACATCACCGACAACGAGGATGTCCTGCCCATCAAACACAAGATCGACCATGAGCTCGACACGCTTCCGCCATCGCTGACGCGTGCATTGCGCACCTTTCTGCTGGCGAGAACCATCAGGAACCTGCGTGGCCAGAAGGCGGCGCATTGTTCGATGCTGGTCAACGCGAGCCGTTTCACCGCCGTACAGGGCCGCCTGCGAAACCGCCTTCATGAAACGCTCGAGCGAATTCAGAATGCTGTTCGGATCAATGCCAGCCGGGGGGCTGCC
Organism: Paracoccaceae bacterium; assembly: GCA_007128995.1. Classification (GTDB taxonomy): domain Bacteria; phylum Pseudomonadota; class Alphaproteobacteria; order Rhodobacterales; family Rhodobacteraceae; genus Roseinatronobacter. Next base: position 2,180 of record SKWJ01000223.1, on the reverse strand, counting down.
GCATTGAACGATCCGGAAATCGCGGCGCTCCATGCTGTCTGGCAGGAAGAGTACTTGGACGCGAAATCTGACTGGTCGGCGATCCAGTCCGAGTTGCTTGATGCAATTGCATCGGCCAAAATTGTAGAAGTGAACAGCCGGGCCAACGATCTGGACTATTCGAATTCCGGTGAGCGCGGCCAGACTGTCGTCGCTGTTGGCGGGTTCTCTCTGTCACGTGGTCTTACGCTGGAGGGCCTCACGGTTACTTGGTTCCTACGCAACACCATGATGTACGACACTCTCATGCAGATGGGGCGCTGGTTCGGTTATCGGGGCGGCTACGAGGACCTTTGCCGCATCTGGATGCCTAGTGAAGCAATCGATTGGTACGCGTTTATCGCCAACGCTGCCGAAGAATTGCATGATGAGTTGCGCACCATGGAGAAAGCCAAGGCTACGCCGCGAATGTTTGGTCTTGCGGTGCGGAGCCATCCCGCCTCTTTGATGGTGACAGCGCGAAATAAGTTGGGGTCCGGCCAGAAGGTTACTATGCGGATTGGCCTATCGAATAAGTTTGTTGAAACAGCGAAAGTCAGCATTCAACCGAACGATCTCGCCGCCAATCTTGAACGCGCGAAATCGCTAGTCTCGAAAATAAACGCTGGGGCATATTCTGAAGAGAGAACCCAATGGGGCAGACTCATAAGAGGCGTTCCAGTGGAATATGTAGATGAATTTCTTGCGGGCTGGCGGAATGAAGATCGCAGTGTGACTACGGAGCCCCGACCTATCCGGAGCTATATCCGTGCGAGGAAAAGTGACCAGCTGAAAACATGGGATGTTCTTATTCCAAGTCTGGAAAAGGGAATATCGGAAGATACCCTTGGAACCAGCATTGTTCCGGCAAACCGTTCTGTTGACCTTCATGACCTGAAGCATGAGTTCATGTCTTTCAGCGGAAAGAAAATGAGAGTTGCGTCTCGTGGTATTGAGAAGGCAGGGGTCGATGCGTCGAAGGCTCAAGCTGCGGAGTCAAGGTATCGGGCCAAAGAGGGAAAATCTGAAGTTGAGCGAGTGAACTATCCTGACTCGATTTACCGGAAAGAAAGGGATTTAGGTCTTTTCATTCTGCATTTCGTGAAAGGCAGAGCACCGAAAGGAGAAGAGACCAAGAAGGAAGCTGCGCTGATACCGTCAGATCCCGTAGTGGCTTGGGGGATAAGCCTGCCTGAGTCCAACTATGAGGATGATGGCGAAGAGTTCATTGTAAACACTGTGAAACTCAGAGAGCTCTTCGGGGAAGAAGACGAGGACGATGACCAGGAGGCTGCCCTTGAAGCCTCGTGATCCATGGGAAAGACTCGACTTGGACGAAGCAAAGCGGGTCGATGTCGCGGGCCGTTTCGATTTCTTCTGGGTGGTGCTGGAAGCGGGCATGCCGGGCCTGATGCTGAGGCTGCCAGGCCTGCCGCAACCACTGCCCCGCTTGCCGAAGTTGAAGAACCTTGTTGCATCCTTCCGACCTGTATCAGGCGGATCGGCATTCGTTCTCGGCCTCAAGGAACGAAGTCAGGTCGAGATATTCGAAACCCTTTGCCGGGATGTCGTTGAGGCCGGAGAGGCAGGTGCGGATCGCGACGAGGCGCTTGTCAGAGCGCTGCAACGTACACGGCGATGGTATCACCTTCTGCGTGGCGGAAAGACCAATGGGTTGTCCGTTGAAGAGCAGCGGGGGCTTGTCGGCGAGTTGGCCTTCGTTAGGGACCTTGTGTCCGCATTAGGCCCGGAGACTGCAATCGAGGCTTGGACAGGCCCGAGCGGCTCGGCGAAGGACTTCGAGCTCATCGGAAGCTGTGTCGAGGTGAAGGCAAGGCGGGTGGCGGCAAAGCCATTCGTAGCTATCTCTTCAGAGGACCAACTTGCTGATGTCGAAGGGAGCCGCCTGTGCCTGCGTGTGGTCAACGTGGCGTCGGCCGTCCTGCCGGAAGGTCAGAGCCTGCATGATCACGTGAGAACGACCGCCGAGATGTTCGAAGAAGACGGCGCGGCCTTTGAAGCTTGGGAGGAGACGCTCTATTCGACAGGATATGATCCTGAGAACGACTACGACGACAGGCGATGGCTTCTTGGCGCTGCGACCGATTACGAGGTGACAGAGGGTTTCCCAAGGATTTCCGCGCCTCTTGCACCAGGCGTGG